>CAWZYW010000314.1:0-3913 GCA_963966255.1 uncultured Salinispira sp.
CTGAATATCATCCCGATGATGAGCCCCCAAAACCAGCCATAAAAGAGCATCCAAGAAACTGGCCCAATGAGGCTCGCCTCGATCTACACGGTATGACCGCCGTTGAAGCTAAGGACGCACTGGAGAGCTTTTTCTCCGACGCGGTACGCAAAGCCCGACGCAAAGTCCTCATTGTCCACGGGAAGGGACATCACAGTACCGGTGAACCGGTGCTTAAACGAATCGTCCTCGATTTTCTCGATGGCAATCCCCGGGCAGGCATGCGGGGATATGCCGACCGGCGAAACGGAGGTCGGGGAGCCACCTGGGTAGTGATAAAGTGAGATGTACTGCCGAAATTATCAGGGCTGACCTGAGAAAAGACGGTTTGCCTTTAAGGCCTGGTCAGCGCTCTCGATAGATAATCCGTCCCCGGGTGAGGTCGTAGGGGGACAGGGCAACCTTGACCCGGTCGCCGGGAACGATCCGGATGTAATGCTTGCGCATCTTTCCGGAGAGATGGGTGAGGATGACGTGTCCGTTTTTCAACTCGACACGGAACATGGTGTTCGGCAACGCTTCTTTTACGATGCCTTCTACTTCTATCGCTTCTTCTTTTGCCACAAATTCTCCATTGGGATATCTTTAGCTGATCGAGCCCCATCATAAAAAAAAGGATTTTTTTTGTCAACTTGTTGACTTTTCCAGGTGATTAGGGCATTTTATCGCCAATTTTAGGGCACTCCAGACATAGGAGTTCGCAATGGACAGAGATTTCGTCGAACGGATGAAAGAAAAACTTCTTGAGATGAAGGCTGAGATTATTCAGAACCTCATCCACGAAGACGAAGATTTTCTTGAGCTCGCATCGTCTAATGACAAAAAGGACCTGGTGGATGCCGCCAGTAGTGATATCGATAAGAAGCTCCTGAGCACCCTCTCCGCTCAGGAAGTGAAACGGCTGAACCTCATAGAGGCCGCCCTTTCCCGCATCGAAAACGGCAAGTATGGATACTGCCTTAAAACCGGAAAACCAATTCCGGCAGCCAGGCTGGAGGCAATTCCCTACGCCCTGTATACCATTGAATACCAAAACGAATTGGAGAGGCGAAACCGCTAAACTGCGGTCTTTCCAGCCCAATTCACGAAAAATCCTCAATCTCCAGCAGATAGTTCCGAAAATTTAAACAGGAACCGGCTTTCTTTGACCATCAGGGCAGCAGGGGCCGGGACTGTTTTTTTGGATCATTGCCGGAGGTTGGTATGGCCCTGGATGTCCAGGCACTGAATCCGACGCCGGTCCAGTCGGCGCCGGTCACAACGATATCTGTTACTCAAATGCTCAGGCCCCAGATCATCGGCGGGAAAGTCGGTGTCAGTGTCCAGGACTTTTCCGTCTTCACTCAATTCAAGCACATCACCCCCTTGCCCGTTTCTGGGGACGCCCCTGGATATTCAGCCAGTCGTCTGCGTCTGCTCGATACCCTTATCGATCGTCTGATAAAGCTCAAAGAGTCATCGGTGGATTCATCAGATTATGAAAACGCAGCCGGGATGAGCAATGCAGCCATAGACGCCCTCATCGATCAGTATGCGACTCGATATCAGAATATCAGCGCCCGCAGCGCTGAAAGTCTGACCCGCGCGGAGGGCAGTAATTTTGGGATATCTGAGGGTGAAAACGCTCTGTTTCTGAACTTGCTGGTGTGATATGTATGAAGTGCCCCCAAAACGACTGATGTTTTGCTTGTAAACACATGTCCAGCATTGATTTACTTACAGAAATATCTATCAATGAATCTTTCAGCCAGTAAATTGATTTTATGCAATATTTAGTGGTATTCCTATCAGCTGTTTTCGGGGCACTTTTTCGATTCTTTTCTTAGTACGTAACTATATCTGGCCTAAAGTTTTTATGCCTTCTGAGAATATCGTGAAATTGCAACTTGCATCGAGCTAAATCATTCCGTGATTTGTCTTGAAGCTATCTTCCCTGGTTTCCCGTTCAAGGGTAGAAAGCGGTCCGTGACCAGGATACACCATGGTCTGAGGCGGAAGGATGAAGATTTTTTTTTGGAGATTTTTCATTAGGGCTTTTTCGTCGCCCCCTTGGATATCAGTGCGACCAAGCCCATCGAAAAACAGTGAATCACCGGAAAAAAGTGCATTAGAACTTTCAGAAAAAAAGCAGACACTTCCCGGAGTATGTCCTGGAACGTGTAAGACCGCCAGATCTGATTCAGGAAGTATATCGCCATCTTTGTAATAAAAATCGACATTCGGTCTTGGTCGAAAAAGGTCGTCAAAGACACGATCGGCCTCATCATTTTCTACAGGCAGGAAAGAACGGTTGATTTCCCGAGCATCTTCTTTGAGATAGGGGGCGTCCTTACGATGAATACCCACCTTAATCTCACAACCTTTCGATTGGTAATGTTCCAGAATTTCAAGGGCACCGGCGGTATGATCGATATGTCCGTGCGTGAAGACCATGGTATGAGGAGTCATGTTGATTCGTTCCATGCTCTGCCAAATTTCCTTGGCATCATAGCCAGGGTCGATGAGAATACATGATTTTCTCCCAGTTGCGAAAATATATGTATTAGTATGTAGTGGTCCGGTGATTATTCGTTCAACCATTCGTTTTAGAATAATCAGAATACCCTATCGAGGCAAGGCGAATATGTATCCCGTCGTTCCGGCCATCACGCTGGCCCTGCTTTTCTACATGATTTTACCTTTTATCGGCGCATTGGTGACACGAAAACGTTGGCGAAGTTTTCGGAACCAAATTACCGAATCCTCGTTTGTTCCCATCTATCCAGGACAGTCAGATTCTGCAGGTGCTTGCTTATATCGTTTTTTTGGAGAAATGGAAGCAGTTGAAGAGCAGGATATTGTATGGCTCAGTGATGGGAATCATCGGGTTAGAGTCGATCTCAGTTCTGTTAGAATTTTTATGCTGCCGGGCCATAATCTGGAAGATCAGGAGCCTGCGGCAGACAACAGCCCAACCCTCACCCGGTGGAAAAATCTGGGCAGTCTCCCCGAGGGAACCGAGTTTTTTATTTATGGATGCGTCGATGACAGTACTCTGGTGCCGGTCTTCAGGCAAACCGATGCTCATCCCCTTCTTGTGGTTATTCATGATATGCCTCGGGGTATGTTTTTATCGCGAGCCATCAGGACGGGTCGCCAGCGAAATGAATTCTGGAACAGCATAAGTCCTTTCTCATTCCTCTCGGGTGTAATGGTTCAAGCGCTTATAATATTGTCGCTGCTGCAGCAGGATGCGGACAGTACTCTGCTGTTTATTCTGGTTCCCCTGGCCGTTTTGCCTGGGATTATTTTGGCTCCACCGGGAGTATTTTTTTATTTCCTGTATCGTCAGTCTTGGCGCCGGGGCCGCAAATATCGCGAAGATCGAGATCTGCTGCGGCTGCCCTTACGCTATCCGGATAATTTTCTTCCAGACGGTGGTAAATACCTGCATCAAGTATTTGATGGCTTGCCGGAAGAATTCCTGCTGGATGGGGATCTGCGTATTCGGCATGTAATGGCAAGCGAGCAAAACAGTCAAAAAATTTGGTCCTATCATGCACACAACAGTGATGACCCTTTTGCAGAGCAGATCTATATCAAAGGCGATCCAGAAGAATTAGCCCGTATTAGCCAAAACAAAGCAGTTTTTCTTGAATATCTCGGGATTGGGTATTTCGTTTTAGGAACCGGGGTGAATGTGGTTATTATACAGTTGTTGATGTTGGTGTTTTGGTTTTGAAGTGCCCCAAAAACAGCTGATCGAATCAGGATAAGTGCTTCCCCGGTAATCCTCTAGGTACTGATTATCTACCGCAGGAGGATTCCATGCCATTCACCCCCCCGTTCTGCCCCTATCCGGAGTGCATAAATCATCAGGGAAGTGAGATTCATC
>CAWZYW010000315.1:0-3903 GCA_963966255.1 uncultured Salinispira sp.
GTATATCGGTCCGATATATCCCTGGGCTTCCTTCATGCTCCCGGCCATGGATCCCAGCATCACGATGACGGTGGCCGCCAGTCCCGCTCCGCTGAGCAGCACCAGCAGCAGGGAAACGATCGACAGGGGGCTCAAGGTAACGGTTCCTGAGAATACGCCGCCCCCAAGGAGGACGGAGCTCAGGGAAAATGCCAGAAGCAGTCCCGCGAAACTCATGGCCGCATTCAGCAGGGAGGATGTCACTACGAAGAGGATCTTGCCCAGGGCGATGGAAGATCGGGATATCTGATTCACCAACAGCGCGCTGAAGCTGCCCCGCTCCTTTTCTCCGGCGGTGGTGTCGATGCCCATGGACATGCTCCCGGCGAACAGGTAAACGATGATGGCGTAGGGCAGAAACAGGGCCAGGAAGTTGGCCCCCTGGGATTCAACCGGTGCGGTATCCACGGCGATGACCTGCAGGCTTTCCAGCTCGTCCATGCTCAGCCCCAGCTCCGCCAGGCGCATATCGCTGATGCCCCGGGTATACTGCTGGACGCTCCGCCGGATGATTTCCGCGGCGTAGCGCTGGTCAGTAGAGGTTGAGCTGGCGTAAATTTCCACGGCGGCCCGGTCACCGGCGGCAAAGCCCTCGGGAAAGACCACCCAGATATCAACGCTGCCCAGATCGGCAGGATCGCTGCCCGGAACCGGGGCCGGCGCATCGGGGGCGGTGAAATCGATGGTTTCCGCCAGGAGCCGGGAGAAGGCCGGGCCGTCGGCGTTTACGATTCCGATGGAGTAGACCTGCTCCTGCAGGTCGCTGGACTGCAGGTTTTCGAAATACGTGATCCCCAGAAACATGGCGGGCATGAGCAGAAAGGGCAGCAGGTAATTCGAGAAAATCGCCCTGCGGTCTTTCGAAACGTTCTTCACTTCTTTCCTGAAAATGATAAATGCATCCCTAAGCATGTACTTCCTCCCCGGTGAATTGATGCTCCTGGGCGAGGTGGAAAAACACCTCCTCCAGGTTCGGCTTGTCAAATCGCTTCATGAGTTCCTCCCGGCTTCCCTCTGCCACCAGCTTGCCGTTCAGCAGGATGCCTATGGTGTCACAGAGCTTCTCGGCCTCGGCCATGATGTGGGTGGACAGCATGACGGTCTTCCCCCGCTGTTTGAAATCGTTCAGGAAGTCGACGACGGTTTTTGCCGCCAGGATATCCAGCCCGGAGGTCGGCTCGTCGAACATGATGACATCGGGATCGTGAATCAGGCTGACGGCGATATTCGCCTTCTGGGTCATCCCCGTGGAAAGTTTGGAAACCGGCTTGTCCAGAAACGGGCCCATATCCAGATAGTCGGCCAGCTCGCCGATGCGGGATGCGGTCCGCTTGCGGTCCATGCCATTCAGATCGCCGAAGAAATACAGCAGCTCCCGGGGGCTCAGGTTGCCCGAGAGCTTCATGTCCCCGGTGAGAAAGCCGATGCAGTCCCGCACCTTTCTCGGTTCGCCGCGGACATCCAGATCATTCACTTTGATCTCGCCGGAATCGGGCTTCAGCAGGGTGGAAATGCAGCGCAGGGTGGTGGTCTTCCCAGCGCCGTTTGGACCCAGCAAACCGTAGATTTTCCCGGGAGCCACGGAAAAACTGACATGGTCCATGGCGGTCTGCACGGCTTTCCGCTTTCTATTGGCAAAAGTCTTCACCAGTTCTGTGACTTCAATCATTGTGATTCTCCTTTAACGATTGACAAGTATTAATTCCATAATGACAAGCAAACTTGTCATAACAATATAGTTATGACAAGTATGGTTGTCAAGGCATAATAAACCATCCGCAGGGTTCATCGACGATCAGGATCCAGCGTATCGGAATCCCGATGTACTCCGACAAAATTGAATTGGTATTGAATTAAACCGCCGCCTCCGGGTACCGCTTAGTGAAGACCTTAAAATCAGGAGCATACATGAAAGCATATCGCCAGTACCGATACGGTTCACCGGACGTTCTCCATCTCGAAGACATCGATCTGCCCGACCCCGGCGAGGGTCAGTTGCAGGTCCGGGTCCAAGCCGTTTCGGTCAATCCCCTGGATTGGCATTTGATGCGGGCCACTCCTTTTTTCGTCCGTTTTTCAACCGGGTTGTTTGCGCCGAAGAAGAAAGGCATCGGGGCCGATTTCTCCGGCGTGGTGGAGAAGGTCGGGCCGGGGGTTACCGAGTACGCGGTGGGCGATGAGGTATTCGGCGAAGGCCGTGAGGCATTCGCCGAATTGGTCAACGTATCGGTGAAGCACCTGGCGAAAAAACCGGGCAATA
Organism: uncultured Salinispira sp.; assembly: GCA_963966255.1. Lineage (GTDB taxonomy): Bacteria > Spirochaetota > Spirochaetia > DSM-27196 > Salinispiraceae > Salinispira. Next base: position 2,300 of record CAWZYW010000315.1, read on the forward strand.
TGAGTTTTTCCCAGGCCGCGGCAATTCCCGTGGCGGGGCTTACCGCCCTGCAGGGATTGCGGGATCACGGCAGATTGGCAGCCGGGCAAAGCGTACTGATCAACGGCGCCTCCGGGGGAGTGGGGACCTTCGCGGTTCAGATCGCCAAGGCTTACGGCGCCGGGGTTACCGGGGTGTGCAGCCATAGAAACCTGGAGCTGGTCAGCTCATTGGGCGCAGATAGGGTTCTCGATTATACCAAAGAAGACTTCCTGGATTCCGGGCAGCAGTATGATCTGGTGATGGATGTCGCCGGCAGCCGAAAAGTCGCCGAAAGCCTCAGGGCGGTGAAGCCCGGAGGCCGACTGATACTCATCGGCATGACCCGCTTCGGACTGCTGATTTCCAACCTGATACGCGGCCCGAAACTGGCGCGGAAGGCGGGAAAGCACTTCGCGAACTTTACCGCCGTCGCACAAAGCAAAGACCTTAAAACCCTCGCAGAGCTCTGCGAGTCAGGCAAACTGATTCCCGCCATCGATCGCAGCTTTCCCTTTGACCAGCTGCCCAACGCCATCAAATATATCGAAACCATGCGGGCATCGGCCAAGGTGGTGGTTACCGTGGGTGATCAGGGCGAATCGGAAAAGACGGTCAACTGATACTCACCGCCGCTTGATGAGAACGGCGTAACGATGATGATATATGTTCCCGACTGCTGAACCCGAAAATCGACCCGTGAGTTAGTCCCTTCGTAATCATCGTTATAGGCGATCTGATCGCCGGAAGGGTCGAGGACCCGCAGGACCGTATCGAAGGAATTAGAACTGACCCGGATGCTCACTTCGTCGCCCGATGCGAGATCCAGTTCGATTTCATCCTGGTTTGGACCACCTGCTGGACCTTCATAGCCGGACCCCAGCACCCCGCTTATATCAAGAATCACTTCCTGGTCCCTGCTCGGACGGTAGGTGAGTTGATATGTTCCAAAATCATCCCGTCCCAGAGAACCGGCGTGAATCAGGTAGGTTCCCCCCGCCTGGGCTTGGATATCCAACAGTGAATTCAATCCGTTTCCGCCGTCATCGTTGCTATAGTTTCGCCCATCGGGACCGAATACCTGCAGATAGCTGTCGAAATCAGACGACTCCAGGGAAATCTGAAAATTTTCCCCTGATGCTACGTGGATTTCATAGATATCGATATATCCGCCGGAATTTTCATCATAATCTTCTGCGCTTATCTCGCCCTCAACCGGTTCTCCCGCGGGAAGAGTGCTGCTCCAATTGAAATTAGCCGGAACTTCCTCCGCGCTTTCCATGACTCTGAGCACATAGTCGAACGCATCGCCGGTTTGGGCTGCGCTGACCAGAATTCCCAGGCTGCCATCACTTTCGAAATAGTACCGGGCTTCGGCCATCCGTTCGCCCGAAGGCCCGGGCTGGGTTGAGTTCCGGCGCTGCCGCCCGGATTCATCACTGAGAACCAGACTTGCCGATTCGTCCCCGCTGTTCAGGGTGATTTCGACGAAGTCTCCCTGCCGTCCGGATACAATGTAGAGATCTGAGCCGGCGGGATTCGAGTCGCCGATGCTGCCGTATCGCTCCTCCGCGATGGACATGCTC
>CAWZYW010000316.1:0-3902 GCA_963966255.1 uncultured Salinispira sp.
TGGCGCTACTGGCTCGACAATTTTCTGACCGGTCCCGCAGCCCACCGGGGACTCGACCGGCTGATGTGCTCCGGCACCTTGACGGCGGCTTTCCCCGAGCTGGGCGCCATGAATGATACTGAGCATCACAAAGATCATCATCCTGAAGGCAATGTCTGGCGGCACACCCTGGAAACCCTGAAGTACCGGAAAAGCGCAGATCTGCGGCTGGCCTATGCCCTTTTGCTCCACGATGCGGGAAAACCCGGGGCAAAATCCCGGGGCAACCGAAGATTCGACCGTCACGCTCAGATCGGCGGGCGCCTGGCTTCATCGCTCCTGAGGGACCTGGGACACAAAAAAGCCTTCGTCGACGACGTGGTCTGGCTGGTGGAAAATCACGGTTATCCCCCGGCCTTGACGCGGCTGCCCCAGCACATCGCCGACCCGCTCATGGCAGATCCCCGTTTTCCGCTTCTGCTGGAGCTGTACCGCTGCGATATCAGCGCGAGCTTTTCCGGCCCGGAGAATTATTACGCGGCATGCGACATATACAACCGCTACCGCAAGGACGTGGGCCTGCGGCGATACCGCCCGCTTTCAGAAAAGTCGATATAGCGCAGCAGCGAGGTCTTCCGGCTGATTACCCGCCCGATCTGCCCGCTTCTGCCGCTTCATCACCTCCTGCAGACGCGGGGGCATCTCCGGTTCCTCTCCGCAGGCCACGAGGCTGACTTCGGTAAATTTCGCCGGGTGGGCGGTGGCGAGGCTGATGATCCGGCTCCCCTCCGGCATGGAACCATCCCTGAACCGTTCCGAGCAGAGTAATCCGGTGGCGCTGTGGGGACACACAAAAACGCCGCTCTCCCGCCGGTACCGGGCCATGGTGCTTAGAATTTCATCATCTGTGACCCGGCAGCCCCGGATCATCCTTCTCATCGCTTCGTGATTATCTCCGAAAAGCTTTAACAGACGCTCGAAGTTGCTGGGATTGCCCACGTCCATGGCATTCGCGTAGGTCGGTATGGAAGGCCTCGGAGAAAAATTCCCGCTTTCCAGGTACTCGGGCACAACGTCATTGGCATTGGTGGCGGCGATAAATCCGGAGACCGGCAAGCCCCATGACCACGCAAGCGCTCCGGCGGTCAAATTTCCGAAATTGCCGCTGGGAATGGTGAAAAAGAGCTGCCTGCCTTCGGGCCCGCCGCTTTTCGCCCAGGCGTACATGTAGTAGAAGCTCTGGGGGATCAGACGGCCGAGATTTATGCTGTTTGCGCTGGTCAGGGGATAGTCCCGGGTGAGCTTTGTATCAAGGAAGGCTTCCTTGACCATGCGCTGGCAGTCATCGAAGCTGCCGTCGACTTCCAGGGCATGGATGTTCTCCCCCAGGGTGGTCAGCTGTTTTTCCTGGCTGGGGCTTACCCTGCCGCTGGGATAGAGAATGACTACGTCGATGTTTCGCTTGCGGTAAAAAGCCTGGGCCACTGCCGAACCGGTATCGCCGCTGGTGGCGGTGAGGATAATGGCCCGGGAATCCCGCCCGTCGAGGAAATACTCCATGGCATTTGCCAGGAAAGACGCCCCGAAATCCTTGAATGCGCAACTCGGTCCGTGGAACAGCTCGAGCAGGGATATGGCGGGAGCTGCTTCGACCAGCTCCGGCGCGAAGGGGAAGGCTTTCTCCGCAAGGGCTCGGGCATCCTCGGAAGTCATTTCATCGGGGAACAGCCGGACGCAGACTTCGCCGGCCAGTTCCGCAAAGCTTTCATCCCCCCGCAGCCCGCGGAAATAGTCGCTCAGGTCGGGGGTTGCGGTCGGATGGTACAGACCGCCGTCCGGGGCAAGGCCTTTGAAAATCGCGCTCTGGAGACTTGTTTCGCCGGCGCCTGGGTCTCTGGTGGATCGGAATTTCATCGGTCGCCTCCGTCGGAGGTGAAAAAGGCATGGTGAATGGTGCTCAAAGCCCGGGCATGGTCAATCTCCCTGATGCAGAAAGAAAGATTCATCTCCGAAGATCCCTGAGCGATAGCCAGGATGTTGACCTCGGCAGACCCTAGCGAACTGAAAAGACGGCCGGCCACACCCGGCCGACCCCGCATATTTCCGCCAATGATGGCCATGACCTCCAGTCCGTCTACCACTTCGATATCCTGAATGCTCCGGTTCCGGATTTCCCATTCCAGTTCGGCCTTTAGGCCGGAGACGGCGCGCCGAACCTCAGCGCTGCGGATGACTACGCAGACGCTGTGCTCGCTGGACGCCTGGCTGATCATAATGGCATTCACGTCCGCCCGGGCCAAGGCTGCGAAAATTTTCATCGCGGTCCCCCGGGCGCCGACCATGCCTCCTCCGATCACATTCACCAGGCTCACGTCGGTGATACTGGCGATGCCGGTAATCAGGTTCGGATTCGCCCGGGCGTCAGCGGCTATTCTGGTTCCCCGGGCCTCGGGGTTGAGGGTGTTCTTGATCCATACCGGAATTGCGGTCTCGATGGCGGGGATCATCGTGTACGGGTGGAGCACTTCGGCACCGAAGTAACTCAGCTCCATTGCCTCGTCGATACTCAGTTCGCTTATGACGCCTGCTGCGGGAACCACGCGGGGATCGGCTTCGAGGACGCCGTCCACGTCGGTCCAGATTTCTATATCGTCGGCGGCAAGCGCCGCGCCGAAGATCGATGCGCTGTAGTCGCTGCCGTTCCGACCGAGGGTAGTCGTTATTCCTTCCGAAGACGAAGCGATAAATCCGGTGACAAAGCCCAGCCCGGCGCGATCCGCGAAATAGCCGTCGATCCGTCGGTAGCTTTCTTCGAACCGGACCACCGCATTGCCGTGGGTCCCGTCGGTGAGCACCAGCTCGCGGGCGTCGACGTAAAATGCCTCGAGTCCGGCGAATCCGGCGTACTCGGCGATAATCCGGTTGTTCAGCCGCTCGCCGAAACTCATGATCAAATCCATGCTCCGGGGACTGCATTCCTTTATGAGGAAGACCCCATGGCAGATCTCCCGCAACTCCGAGAATTCATCCTGCAAAGCTCCGATGAAATCGCCGGGGGAAGCAATCAGTTCTTCCGTCGCGGTCTGATGACGCGACCAGATCCCGTCGAGAATTTCGGAATATCCCCGGTCACCGGCTTCCGCGCGATTCGCCGCCTCGATCAGGGCATTCGTAACGCCCTTCATAGCCGAGCAGATAACTGCCCGGGCATTCCCGTCCCGTTCCACGATTTCGACCATCCGCCTGATGTGAGCCGCATCCCGCACCGAGCTGCCGCCGAACTTCATAACCTTCATGTAGGTACCGTCCTTGTTTCTGTCCGGGCAGTGTAGCGCTTAAGTGCATAAAAATGCAATATCACAGGATAATGCACATATATTTGCAATTTACGGCAGGTAAATCCCGGCATCATGCCGTTGAAACAGCCCTTTATTGACAGATCAGGGGAAATTCGGGAAACTCGGCCCATGCATCAATATCTTATAGAAGGCGGTCATCCCCTCAATGGAAGCATCACCGCCAGCGGCAATAAAAACGCCGCCCTTCCCTGTATTACCGCCGCCATCCTCACCGATGAGGAAGTGGTTCTCCGGAACATCCCGAACATAGAGGATGTCCAGGTCCTGTTCGACATCCTCCGGGATCTGGGAGGAAGCGTCGAAGCGGGTGAGAATTCCGGCGACTGGCGGATAAAAATGACCGACATCCGAAGCTCCGAGATCTCCCAGGAAATGTCGCAGAAAATCCGCGCCTCGATTCTGCTGGCCGGACCTCTGCTGGCCCGAAGCGGGAAGGTCGTTCTGCCCCCGCCCGGTGGCGACGTTATTGGACGACGCCGGCTCGATACCCACCTGCTGGTACTCCAGGCTCTGGGGCTGTCTCTTATACACATCTCCGAGCCCACGAGACCGAGGCTGATCTCG
>CAWZYW010000317.1:0-3893 GCA_963966255.1 uncultured Salinispira sp.
CCGCTCTCACGGTAGGGATCGCCCGCGGGGAAACCCCACTTTCCCTCGGCCGGGGCCAAGGGGGCATGCGCCGTCTGGGATTTCGCCTTTCAAACCAGATACAGGGCCGGGGTCCCCGACCCCTGGGTTATTATGGCCCGGCGGGCCCTCGAGCTCGGGCTTGGCGACGAGCTTGGTGATGCCGACTGGGCGGTGCAGACCGCCAGTATGCTGGTGGTTTCCCTGGGCGAAGGATCGAAGAAAAACGATTCTTCTAAGGCGGAAGCCGTTGCGATGGCGTTATACAATCCGCTTATCCAGCAATCCCGGGTAATTACCCGCGATGATTTCGATGCGGGAAAACGTTTTCCTTCGATGTACCCGCTGATCACTGAAGCTGAGGTGCCGGCGGTGGTTTTTTTTCCCATCTCCGCAATGGATGACAAGCAGCTTTCGGAACTGAGCCGGGAACGGCTTCTGGCCCTGAGCCTCGAGGAAATGCGGGCAATCCGTGATGCGTTTTCCGATGAGAGTTTCCTGCAGCGAAGGGAATCCGCGGGGCTTGCGCGGGACATCAGCGACGTCGAACTTGAAATGCTCGCCCAGACATGGAGCGAGCACTGCAAGCATAAAATATTCCAGGCTGAAATCGAGTACGACGACGGAAGCGGCTCGGCAATCACCATCGACGGCCTGTTCAAGCAATTCATCAAGCAAACCACCGATGATCTTACACCCCGGCGACCTGACCTGCGCTCGGTTTTTCACGACGACAGCGGGGTTGTTGACTTCGACGAAGATTACGTTATCTGCTTCAAAGCCGAAACCCACAACAGCCCGTCAGCCCTTGATCCCTACGGCGGCGCAATAACCGGAATCGTCGGGGTAAACCGGGATATCATGGGAACCGGTAAGGGCGCCCGCCCGATTTTCAACACCAACGTCCTGTGTTTCGGCCATCCGGATACCCAACAGTCCAGCATTCCCAAGGGCCTGCTGCACCCCCGAACAGTGATGCGAGGGGTTCATGAGGGAATCGTTGACGGAGGAAACCAGAGCGGTATTCCCACCGTCGGAGGTGCGTTTCTGTTCGATGAGAGTTACCTCGGCAAACCCCTGGTGTTCTGCGGAACCGGGGGCATCATGCCCCGGATCATCAACGGGGAGGAGAGCTGGGTGCAGCACGTGGACGCCGGCGATCTGGCAGTTATGCTGGGAGGCCGCATCGGCAAGGACGGAATTCACGGAGCCACGTTCAGTTCGCTGGCCCTCGATGAAGATTCGCCCACTTCCGCGGTGCAGATCGGTGATCCCATCACCCAGCGGAAAATGCTCGATTTCCTGCAGGAGGCCCGGGACCTGGGTTTGTACAAAGGCATCACGGATAACGGCGCGGGGGGTCTTTCTTCCAGCCTGGGAGAAATGGCGGAGCTGTCCGGCGGCATTCGGATCGATCTGGACAAGGCACCGCTGAAATACCGCGGTCTCGCCGCCTGGGAAATATGGGTTTCAGAAAGTCAGGAGAGGATGAGCCTCAGCGTGGAGCAGGCTCGATTGAACGAATTCCTTGATCTGGCACGACGCCGAAACGTGGAGGCCACGGTGGTGGGCGAATTCACCGATTCGGGTGTGGTGGAACTCCGGCACGACGGGGAGACGGTGGGCTTGCTTCCGCTGGATTTCGTCCATGACGGGGTGCCTCGGATGAAACTCCGGGCCCGGTGAATTGAGCCGGAGCAACGGAGAGATCGGGCTGAAGCGAAGGCTTTCGTCGATTCGCGACGGGACAACTGGAATTCCCCCCGGTTCATTCGCTCACGTCTGCTGGAACTTCTGGCGGAACCGAACATCCGGAGCAAGGAAGCCCTGGTACGCCAGTATGACCACGAGGTTCAGGGTCAGTCGGTGGTCAAGCCCTTTACCGGTGTTCAGGCCGATGCGCCCACCGACGGCGCGGTGCTTCGGCCCCGGCCCGACAGCCACCGGGGCGTAACGGTTACCCATGGGGTCTGTCCGCGGATGAGCGACGATGATGCCTACCAGATGGCCGCCCATGCGGTTGATGAGGCCTATCGGGCGCACATCGCCCTTGGCGGAGATCCCGACCGGGCATCCGGCCTGGACAATTTCTGCTGGCCGGATCCAGTGCAGTCTGAGTATACGCCCGATGGAGAGTACAAGCTCGCCCAGCTGGTGCGGGCCAATCAGGGCCTGCGGGATGCCTGCCTGGCCTACAATCTCCCCCTGATATCCGGCAAGGACTCGATGAAAAACGACGCGAATCTCGGCGGGAGGAAGGTCTCGGTCCGCCCGACTCTCCTGGTCAGCCTGATGGGGATGGTGGATGATGTCCGCCGGGTGCCTGAGCAGGGCATTTACCGGGAAGGCCAGGCGCTCTACCTGTTGGGACCTGCGGAAACTCGCCTGGGCGGCAGTTTTTTCGAGAAGCTGGAAGGCGTTCAGCTCGGCGCCTCGCCGATGATCGATCTCGCGGCAAACGCCGACCGCTACCGTATTCTATCAGAGCTGATTCGGGAAGGCAGAATCGCGGCGATCCATGACGTTTCCGACGGCGGGCTGATATGCGCTCTTGCCGAAAGCTGTCTGGCAGGACGAATCGGTGCCCGCATCGATATCGCCGCCCTGGAAGTACCGGATTCCGCCGGTGATGCCGCCATTCTGTTCGCCGAAGGGTCAGGCCGCTTTGTGGTCGCCCTTGATCAGGAGAATGCGGCAGATTTCGAGTCGGCGTTTGCACCATCGGAGTGCATCCGGCTGGGAGTCAGCGGCGGAAGCGCATTGGAGATACAGTTGCGAGGCGGCGAAGAGCTGCAGATAAGTCTTGATGAGATCCGCGATGCATTCACCATGCCGTGGTGAACCGTCGGAGATTCTTCCGGATATCGGAATAAAGGAAGGGTAAGCGCATGAGCGATACAGCGGTACGAGCCACAATCCTCACGGGCCACGGCATAAATGCCGACCGGGAACTGGGAACTGCTTTTTCCAGCGCGGGAGCTGTGGCGGATTTTCTGCACGTAAACGACCTGATAGAAAATCCCGGCCTTCTGGATAACAGTGATATCCTCGCCTTTCCCGGAGGATTCAGTTTCGGCGATCATATCGGATCCGGAACCATCCTGGCGCACATCGTCAGAAATCACCTGAGGCCGGCACTCGAAGCATATCTCGCCCGGGGAAAACTGGTCATCGGGATTTGCAACGGCTTCCAGACCCTGACGAAGATGGGTCTGCTTCCCAACCGGGACGGGAGCTGGCGCAATGAAGTCAGCCTCATCCACAATCAGAACGGGCGCTTTATCGACGCCTGGGTGGGCCTTCGCATCAACCGGGAAAATCCCTCACCATGGCTCTCTGACCTGGATGACTTCGACTGTCCCATACGTCACGGCGAAGGGCAGTTTATTCCCGCTCCGCATCTGGGAGCCGATTTCCCCGAGGAACTCATCGCGTTCAGATACCAGACCAATCCCAACGGCTCCTTCCGGGATATCGCGGGGATCACCGATGTCAGCGGGCAGGTCCTGGGGATGATGCCCCATCCGGAAGCTTTCATCATAGCGGAGCAGCATCCCCGTCGGAGGGAAAATCGTTCAGCCGAAGGGCTCAGGATCTTCGAAAATGCCGTAAAATACTCGGCGAGGCGGTGATTTGTTTGGCATTGCCCCGACGATTGTGTACTTTGTAAGAGTATGAAGAATATTATGCTGGTCGAAGCGGAAATATGGACCGTAGCCAGGACCGATAAGGGAAATGCCGTTCTGGTAAAACCCCTTGGGTCGGAGCGGGCCGTTCCGATTTTTATCGGCCAATTGGAAGCCCAGTCAATCCTCATCGGTCTCGGAAAGGTCCCCATGCCCAGGCCGCTGACCCATGACCTTATGGTCACCATC
>CAWZYW010000318.1:0-3866 GCA_963966255.1 uncultured Salinispira sp.
CGCTTATTCAGCAAGGCCGACAGGCGTTCGGATTTATCGATGGAGACGGTACCGACGAGGATCGGCTGCCCGGTGGCGCTTACCTGTTTGATCTCCTCGCAGATCGCATCGAATTTGCTTTTCTCATCGAGGAAGATCAGGTCATCCTCGTCTTTTCGAACCACGGGCCGGTTTGTGGGGATCACCGCCACATCCAGACCGTAAATTTTCATGAATTCCTTTTCTTCCGTTGCCGCGGTACCGGTCATCCCGCTGATTTTGGAGTACATCCTGAAGAAGTTCTGGAAGGTGATGCTCGCCAGCGTACGGCTCCGCTGTTGTATGGCGATGCCTTCCTTGGCTTCGATGGCCTGGTGAAGGCCTTCGCTGTAGCGCCGCCCGTGGAGTATCCGTCCGGTAAACTCATCGACGATCTCGACCTTGCCGTCTTTCACCACGTACTGAGTATCAAGGTGAAATAGCTTGGCCGCCCTCAAAGCCTGGGTGGCATAGTGGATGAATTCAAAGTTTTCTGCATCATACAGGCTGCCGGTGAACACCTTGGCCCTTTGACAGGCCAGTTCCAGATTATCCAGGCCTTGATCGGTAAAACTGATTTTCTTGTTTTTTTCATCGATCTTGTAATCACCAACCGGTTCTTCAGGATAGTCGCCAGTCTCCGGATCGAGTTCGCATTCCTTCAGTTCGCGTACTACCTTGCGGGCAGCGAGATACTTGCCGGTATCTTCCCGGGTGGGACCCGAAATGATAAGCGGCGTTCTGGCACCGTCGATAAGAATCGAGTCGATTTCGTCGATGATGCAGTAGTTATGACCGCGCTGCATTTTTTCCCGCCGGGAATACCGCATATTGTCCCGCAGGTAATCGAATGCTATCTCATTGTTCGTCGCGTAGGTGATGTCGCAGTCATACGCCTCTTTACGCTGTTCAAGGGGCAGCTGGCTCACCACGAAGCCGACGCTGACCCCCAGGGCGTCGTAGATCGGCTTCATCCACTCGGCATCCCGCTTGGCGAGATAGTCGTTTACCGTGACCATGTGGACGCCTTTCCCGGCGAGTGCGTTGAGGTAGGCCGGAGCAACCGAGGAAAGGGTTTTTCCCTCCCCGGTCTTCAGCTCCATAATGCGGCCCTGGTGAAGGGCGATACCGCCGAGGATCTGTACGTCGTAGGGCCGCTCTCCCAGATTCCGCCGGGCTGCTTCCCGGACCAGCGCGAAGGCGTCGGGTAGCAGACGATCCAGGTCGCCGTGCTCGGCGTATTCGCCTTTGAGGCGATCGGTTTCTCCGGTCATCTCAGCGTCGGCGAGGCTGCGGGCCCAACGTTCCCGGGCATTCACCTCATGCAGGAGCGGGAGCAGTTCCTTCAAATCATTGTCGTGTTTGGATCCGAAAAGGGCTTCTATTAGTCCTGAAAACATGAAGAGAGTCTATAACGCGCACTATAGAGGGTCAAGATTGACAGAGCGTTGACCCCTTATTAGTATCTGATCATGTATAAAAACAAACTCCAGCTTACGATTCTCAGCATGCTGTTGATTATTTTATTTATCTCTTGCGGGAATCCCGCTGGTTCGGGAGAGATACTCCCGGGCGAGGAACTGTTCACCATTCAGGTCGGTGTCCTCGAGGATGAAATCGACCTTTTCCATCGCGGGTACAGCCTCCCGAACCGAAAGAATCGGGTGTTTATGTATCAGGGGCTGATCTTCGTAGCCAATTCCCTCGGCGGGAAGATCATGGAGTTTTCATCATACGGTGACCTCATCTCTCTGAAATATAATGACCAGCACAATCCGAGGCCGGTGCTCCTGTCCCAGCGTCAGGATGAGAGCAAGATCGTAAACAAGATCGCCGTCGCCTTTCCATTTCTGGATATCGGAGAGATCGGCGTTACCAGCGACCATATTCTTCTGGTGGAGGATCATGTTCCGCCCGAACGGCGGCTCGTCGATCAGGACAGCGGCGCAGTGCTGCAACATGTGATTCACCGCTTTGGCGCCGACGGCGAACACCTGGACTACATCGGTCAGGAAGGGGTGGGGGGAACCCCGTTTCCCTATGTCTTCTCCATGGAAATCACGGCTAATAACGAACTGGTAGTGACGACCCGGAACGGATCATCCTTCGAAATATTCTGGTACAATCCCGATGGGGATATCCGGTTCTCGGTTCGGATCGATGAAGCCCACCTGCCCGCCGGAGAAGATCCCTCGATGATTCCCTCTCTCGCCGCAATCTACCCCGATATGAACCGGCCGAGGCTTTATCTTCACCTTAACTTCCTTTCTGACAACAACGCCGTCGATTCCCGGGTATACACATTGGAACTGCCCAGCGGGATGTACAGCAGTTTCTTCGAGCTGCCGCCAAACGTCCAGCCCCTTCCGGGGCCTCACGGGATGGAAAACATCCAGTATTTGTATGATCTCATCGGCAGTGCCGGCGACGGATATCTGTTCTTTCTCAGTCGGAATAATGTTCTCGAACAAAGCCTCCTGATCATGGATAATCAGGGAAATCTTTTGGCTCGTCGGCTCATCCGCCTCGATGATCCCGAACTGATGATCACGGATTTTCAGGTATCCCGGGAGGGCATCATCACCGGACTCCTGGGAAATCCCGACGGCGTTGATATCTATTGGTGGAGAACCGATGAACTAATCCCGTAGCCGAAGAAGTTTCCGGTCCAGTCAGCCTGAGGAGGACGCCGATCCGTACCTTTGCCGCAACAACCCAAGTAATGAGGGAATTCGACCTGGAATGCTCCGCGATTATTCCCGAAATGCTTCTGATGGAAGATGCCGGTCGTCTGATGGCTGAAGAAATTTTCCGTGAACTCCGACGAAAAGACCGGGGATCAATTCTTTTCCTGGCGGGCCCAGGGCATAATGGCGGGGACGCCCTGGTAGCAGCCCGGCACTTATCGCTGCGCGGGATTTCCAGCAGGGTTTTTCTCACCCGATCCGGGTTGAGGGATTTGACTGAAATCATGCTAAACAGCCTGGATCCCCAATTCGTTTCGGCTCAGGTGTTGCCCGAAGGTGAATGGGAACCCTTGTTCTCTGCCCTTGACGCGACGGCGGATGATCCCGAAAGCATATTGGTGGATGGCTGGCTCGGTTCCGGAATTACCCGTCCGATTGATTCGGAGTCGGACCGGTCCATCGGAGAGTTGATCCGCCGATGGAACCAGGCACGGGCCACCAGGATCGCACTGGATGTCCCAAGCGGCCTGGCGGATAACTATGATGCCGCCTGGCCGGTGTTTCAAGCGGACATTACCCTTGCGGTCCAATATCCTCGACGAATGCTGTACACCGAACCTGCTCGAGGTTTCTGCGGGGAAATCCGGGTGATCAGACCCGGGTTTCCCGGAGCTGTTCGCCGGGCAATGGAAAGCAAACCCCGCGAGAACGGCCTGGTCTCCCTGATGGACGGAGAAGATTTACCTAGCCTCATTGAACCCATGGACCCTGCGGCCCATAAGTCCAGCCGTGGCAGAATCGCCGTGTACGGGGGTGCCCCCGGTACCGAGGGCGCCGCAGTTCTTGCCGCCCGTGCCGCGGCCAAGTCAGGTGCCGGCATGGTCCGGATATACAGTCCGCATGACAGTGCGGCACGCGCGATGTTAAGTGAGGATCCTTCCCTGATGCATGCTCCCATCGAAGTATCGGGTTCAAGCGCCCTACCGATCACCGGCGGTGACATCTGGGCCGACGTTCTGGTCATCGGTCCGGGGCTGGCTGACTTCGCCGAGGACAAGTCTGGCGCCATTGAGATGGAATACCAGCAGTTGTTGGATTATCTGCTTCACCTCAATCTCCCGACGGGTCTGGATCTGTCTCTTATACACATCTCCGAGCCCA
>CAWZYW010000319.1:0-3848 GCA_963966255.1 uncultured Salinispira sp.
TATAAGAGACAGTACCAGCGCCTTCAGGGAATCCGGCGAAGCAAGCAGGGCCCGGTATTCGTCGGAATTGGTGGGCAGGCTGATGACGTAGGCGGTACCGCCGCTGTCATTGAACAGCCCGGCAACGGACACCTGGGCGGTCAACAAAGCCGGCGATGCCAGCAGCAGAAACAGGAACATGTTCAGGAATTTTCGCATGCGTCGGTTCTCCTTGTTTCTGTTTATCGGCAGAAAAACACCGGATGTTATAATCTAGCTGTTCGAGGGCTGCCATTCCTTCTTTTCAACCGCCAGAATGGTGAGGTCGTCATACTGGGAATCCTCGTAAATATGGCTGTATCGGCGGTAAAGGCTTTTCTCTTCCTCCGGCAGCTGATGATGAAAATAGTTGCCGTACTGCAGGAAGTGCTGTTTGAGGAAGTCGTCGATTTTTTTATCGATTTTTATCTGATTTTCCGAGGTTAAATCCGGCAAGGGAACAAGGCGATACACTTTTTCGACGGACATAACAGCTATCACCAAATTCTCAAGGGAGGTATCGAGATCCGAAAAATCGAAAATTAGTTCTTCTTCCTTTGCAGGGTTACGAAACTTCTTCAACTCATACACTTGTCGATTCATGATTGCTTCAATTACTTCGATTAAGCGAGGTACAGAAAAAGCCTCTCCAAGACCGCCTTCATCCTGTCCAAGCAGCATCGGCTCCATTGCTTTCTCTAACTTCTTCCGTTTCGCATCCATCTCCTCTTTCTGCTCTTCAGACGCGCTATCCGGTGCCTTAAATTCAGACTCCTTATAAATCGACCAGTCGTCATATCGCAGATAGCGACGACCTTCATCAAGGCCATCAGTGAACAATAGAAGAATGTCGCCTGGTTCAATCCGTCCAGTTTCGATTGGGAAATCGATAGGCATGCCAACAAGCTCTTCGTGCAATACACCAGCAGCAGGTGGTTGTGGCAACTCTATCGTAATAACCCTTCTCTCTGTTCTGCGGTAAATATGAACCAGGTTGTCACCTGCATTACAGAATCTCATCTCCCCCGTTTTTTCGTTTAGGGTAAGCGCGTTGAAAGCAGCAAATTTCCCTCCGAACTGACGACGATAAATAATATCGTTCACACTCGTTGCGAAATCTTTGAGCTCTTTTTCATATCCTTTTCTTTTGCTGCTGTTATTCTTTTTATACTCATCCGACCAGCCTTCAAATGTCTTCAGGAATAGTGATGCTACTGTAACCATGATCAACGCAGCCATAATATCCTTCCCGGAGACATCACATTTAATCATGGCGAAGTGTTCATCATCGATCCTGTCATAATAGAAATAGTCACCGGAAACTTCTTTCGCGCCTTCATAATAACCGCCGAATTCTAAATATTTTGATTTGTTTAAGTCCTTCAGAAATGAACTCTTTTTTTCAGCCTCGAATGGATTTTGGTCAAGACTGATATACATCTTCTGGGTATCTTTACCCATCATCATGGACTCATTGGCTTTTTCAGCTTTAATCAATTTTTCTGTCATCTGATTGATCGTCTCTGAAAGGAAGTTAAGCTCATCTTTCGTTTTCACGACGATCGGGCTGTCTTTTAGCTCTACGATCTTCTCGGTATCCCGAATCCGCTCAACCCCGGCAACCAGTTTGTTGATGGGATTGACGGTCAGCGATGCCAGCAGGAAGGCTCCGGCGATGCCGGCGCCGATAGCGATTGCCGCGAAGATGAGAATCTGAATGATTATCGCACGGGTCGTGTTTGCGATGTTTTCATTGATATTTTCCGTGGATACCCCGAGGCGAATGGAACCGAGATACTCAACCGGATAGTATTGATCGTAATTTGCTGCAACGAAGGTACTGATCTCTTCCTGGGAAAGGTCATTACCCTCCCGAGGTATCGGCTGATCCAGGCGGACGGTATTCACACTATAAATCGGGTATACAAAAGTGAAATATCGGGAATCGATGGAATACTCGCTTACAGAAAATGCTGGGGTGCTAGTCAAAACGATGTTTTGAGAAATCAGGTTAGCTAAATCGTTGCGGCGGATGGTCTCGTTTGCGACGCTCTGGCGGAGCTGTTCACTGTCGGCCCCGATACGTTCACTCCCGATGACGATGAGGTCCTCCACGATTTGCCGTATTTCATTATTCGTTTTTATGTCGTTGAAGCTTCTAAACACCGTGGAATCGATGATCTGGGCAGCCCGATCGCTGATCCGCTCTTCTCCGGGAAAAAGGATAAAACCTTCCGCGGCTCCCCCGGCTTCCTCGAACTCGGACAGATATCGCTGGAAATAATCAGCTGATGCAAGCTCTTCATCAACATCCTGGAGCAAATTTGCCCGGTCCTCAGGCGTTGCGGTAATCAGTTCATCGGTGGTGGCCCAGATATATTCGAAACGATCGAGTTCGGCTGATCCGATATCCGGCTCTCCACCGAGGATATCATCCAGTGACTGGCCGGTGATGGTAACATACTCTATTTCATCAACCGCTTCGGTCTGATTGCTCAGGGCCACCAGTCCGTCGGCGATATCACTGGGACTGGTCTCATCAAATTGTTCCGCAGCTCCAAGAGCAAGGCTCTCCATGACCAGAGATACCCGGTCTTCAAGGCCCTGAGCCAGGGTTTCCCGCTGGGTCGAAAGAACGAAGTTGCTCAGGGGTATGGCAACTACCGCGACCACCGAGATGACGAGAATCAGCATAAATAAGGTGAATTTTGCCCGGAGTCCGACTCCCTGTACTTTCATAGACCGCAACCTACCCTGAATTTCTTCGGAATCAAAGCGAGGCGCTCCGGAAACCAGCGCGCGAACTTCCGCCTGTAATACCCTACTATCTATAATAATCGACCGTATCCGGACGAGACTGATGATAATCGCAAGAACGCTGACCAGCGAAAGCGTAAACACCGCGAGATTCGAGAACGACACGCTGAACCAGACCGGCTCCCGGGCGATTACTTCCCGGGGAGAGAAGATCCGATAATCGCCGAAGCGAACCGCTCCATTGGCATCTACCGCCAATTGCCTCGGATGGAAATACAGTCCCCGTTCACTATGCTCGAGTACTATATAGTAATCCCCGGAGCTGAAATTCTCGAGAATGATCTGGCTGATCCGACGATCCGAATCAATGCGATAATCCGATTCCGCAAGGGTCAGGATATAATCCCATGGCTCTCTTTGATCCCGGTCGAAAATAATGCTTCGAATAAGGCCGTTGGCAGTGAAACCCCGGCCGGTAAACTCAAGAACATTACGCCCCAGAATGTCCTGGGAGAGGTCGATAAAGCTCAGCCGGGTGAATGGAATAAACTTGTTGAACCGGAGCAACTGGATTCCGGGCTCGCCCACATTTCCCACCCGGTCTACGGCCTGCACCGCCAGAGCCCAGGTTCCGTTATCCTGGTTAAACAACTCGAGTCTATTTTCTTCCCTGAGAGCGCCAGCCGAAGTTTGAATCGCTGTTTCGGCCAGCGAAAGAATTTCATCAGGATCTTCGAATTCCGCATCCGGGCCGCCGAGATACGCCAGGCTGAGTCGATATCCAGCGAGGTCCTCCTCAGCATTCTGCTGCCATGGGATGGAGATGGTGTTTGAAAGGACATACCCGTCTTCATCCAGTGGCAATCTCCCGAAACGGACGGGATCAGGGGGAATTAAATCCAACTCATAGGTCAAAATGGTGATGGGCGAAGCATTGCCGGCCCCGTCCCGAAGCTGCACGAATAGGTTCCAATCGCCATGCTCCAGGGCTTCAAGCTGAAGCTGCCGTTCGTCTCCTATGGAAACCAGCGAATCGGAGGCCACCGAATCATCCTGGGACCAGGCATAGCGGA
>CAWZYW010000320.1:0-3829 GCA_963966255.1 uncultured Salinispira sp.
CAGCAGGTTAATCTGGCGGATGATGCGGTTTTCCGGCGCGGCGGTGATGTTCGCCAGGCCCGGGCCCTCGGCATCGCCGGGAATAAACGCCAGGTTGGCGTACTCGGTTTGGGTAAGAAGTTCGGAGAGCTTCATCCGCGGAGTGTTGAGGAAGTGACCGATGCTGTGCTTGTAGCGCCGAACCCCGAGGATCAGGTGCAGGTTGGAGCCGCCGAGATCCAGGTCTATCAGGATCACCTTGCGGCCGGACTGGGCCAGGGCGATGCCGAGATTCGCGGTGAACAGGGATTTGCCGACCCCGCCCTTGCCGCTGGCGATGGGGACGATATGCATGACGTCCTCCTTCTTAATCAGCGGTGGCGGCGGATTCCCCCGACGCCGGCCTGCTGCGATAACTTATCAGGATTATACAGAAAATCAGATCCAGGAGAATTATGACGGTGATGCGCAATAAGAGCGCCAATTCGCTTTCATCCCCTACCAGGATACCGCTTTGCCGCTGATTGGCCGCCAGCAAAGCCGCCAGGGTGACCGCCGCCGGGGTCGCGCTGAGAAGCTTGCCGACGAAAGCCAGGGGCTTGAGGCCCCGGTCAGACATGGTTCCGAATGCGGCGGCACCGAGATACGCCGGTAGAATGAGCTGCGGTGCGGCGAGCCAGAGGAGGATACGGAAATTGCTCGCCGGATCCCCGGAAATCGTCAGCGCCGAACCCAGGGCTGGCAGCACGAAGACCCCGAGAGTCAGAAAGCGGAGAAAATCCCATATAGACAGTATCAGAGCGTGTGACTTGAACGGTATCATTACTGTTTAGAAGTGTAGGAGCCCCGAGCCCCCGGCGTCAAGTTCTCCGTGATGCTCGGCCGCTTTTGTGTTATCTTACATTGATAATGACAGGTGGTACGTATGAAAAAGGGTAATTCCCGATGGTATTGGATAGTCAGCGCGGGGCTGGGGTTGCTGGTTACCGCTTTTTTCTTTATCTCCCCGGCATTGAACGCCCAGGAGATCAGTTCTTTCCAGGAAGAGCGGCTGATCAGGACGTTCCGGCAGGTGTTCGACTTTATCCAGGATAATTATGTCGACGAAGTGGACCCCGAGGTCCTCATCGAAGGTGCCCTCAAGGGTATGTTCGAAAGCCTCGAAGATCCGTATTCGGCCTATCTTGACACCGAGGATATGCGGAGTCTCACTGATACGACCTCCGGAGAATTCGGCGGAGTCGGGCTGTATATAAACAAGGTGCTTCCCGACGAGGAGCGACCGGAAATTCAGGAGTGGGTGGAAGTGGTATCTCCCATTGAGGGAACCCCGGCCTTTCGCGCGGGCATGCGGCCCCGGGACCTGATCGTCGAGATCGAAGGCGATTCCACCGTGGAACTGAGCATCGACGAGGTGGTTGACCGGCTGCGCGGCGAACCCGGCAGCGACGTGGTGATCACCGTACTCCGCGGAGAGCGCCGCTTTCCCGTTACCCTGACCCGGGCGATTATCCAGATTCCCGTGGTACGCTACGGCGGCATCCGTGACGAAATCGGGTACATCCGGATTATCCAGTTCACCCCCCTGACCGCTGAGAAAACCGAGGAAGCCATCCTCGATCTGGAAGAGCAGGGATACCGGGATCTTATCATCGACCTGCGGACAAACCCCGGCGGCTTGCTTGCGGCGGCCATCGATACCGCGGACCTGTTCTTTGACGACGGCCTGGTGGTCGGGACCGCCGGCCGGGTAGCCAGCGAGAACCAGGTGTTTTACGCCCGGCAGGGCCGGGTTGTGGAAGACTCCGCCCGGGTGGTGGTCATCATCAACGAAGGCACCGCCAGTGCCGCGGAGATTCTCGCGGGAGCCCTGAAGGACCGGGACCGGGCGGTTCTGGTCGGCGAGACCAGCTTCGGCAAGGGAACGGTTCAGCAGGTTCGGAGCCTGGGGAACGGCGGTTTCCGCCTGACCATGGCCCGCTACTACACCCCGGATGAAATTTTCATCGATAAGGCGGGCATCGAGCCCGACGTGGTGGTGGAGGAACCGGAGGTTCCCGAAGATGAAACAGAAGCCCTTCTCACCATCCAGTCCGAGAACCGCATCGAAGAATTCCTGGATGCGTCGGGCATCAATGTGACTCGAACACAGATCAACGGTTTTATCAATCGCCTGCGGGCCGAAGGATTCGCCGTGAACGAACGACTTCTCACCCGGCTGATCAACCTCGAGCTGCAGGCCCGCCGGAACGAAAATCCGGTGTACGACCTAGAGTACGATCTGGTTCTCCAGGAAGCGATCGATATCCTGGTGGAGGACCGGGTTCAGGCCCTCATCGAGGAACGCGACGAACCCCGTTCCATGAGCTCCTCACCGTCGGCGCTTCCTTCCCCCCGGCTTCCCTGACGCCCGGGGATGAAGGTATTCCTGATCCGCCGGCCCATGGAATCGGGCCAGCCGGTGGAGCTCGACGGAGATGACTACCGATATCTGGTGCAGGTCCGGCGCAACGGCCCCGGCGATCTGATTCCCGCCCGGGACTCCGCCGGAAGGAGCTGGCTGCTGAATATTCTCTCGGTGGATCGCAATCGGGGTTGCCTGCTGCTGGAACCCCAGGCGTCAGAGCCGTCCGCCGAAGCTCCTTCTGAAGGCGCTTCCCCCTCCGGGAATCCGGAGGCCTCCCTCCCCGAGCATCCGATACATCTGGTCCAGTCCCTTGCCAAGGGCAGGAAAAACGATCAGATCATCCGTCAGGCGGTGGAGGCGGGGGTCAGCCGGATTGATCTCGTGCGAACCGAACGGTCGATCCCCGATTTCCGCGGCAAAGATACCGGAGCAAAGCTCCGGCGCTGGGAGACGATTATAAAAGAGGCGGTTCAGCAATCAGGTAATCCCGTAGTCCCGGAAATCGCGCTGCACCATGAGATCAGGGAGTTCCTGGATCTTCCTAACCGCACGGATGCCAAAGGCAATGCCCCGCTTCACCCCGGAGCATCGGAAGGCGGTTTGCCCCTGTTCCGGCATCCCGAACCACTGGAGTTTCGCCCTCTTCCCCGCCTGCTCCGTCCCGCCGCAGATAACCCGGGGCTGTCAGTTTCGCTTTTTGTCGGCCCTGAAGGCGGTTTCTCGCCTGCAGAATGCGAGGTTCTCCGGGAAGCAGCTTTTCACGCGGTGTTTTTTGCTGGTACCATTCTGCGAACCGAAACCGCGGGCATCTACGCCATCGGTGCGATTCGTACTATCATCCAGGAGGGATCCCATTGGCAGGAGAACCGGTAAGCAGGCGGGGAACGGAATTGGCGAAAAGAATACATATCGGCAAAGCGCCGGTTGATATTGTTGAGCCCCGGAATTTGCTCATCGTTCTCGCGCGGCTGTTGCAGAGCCGGGGCGGCTCGCAGATTGTTTTTGTCCGCAGCTGGGACCTGTACCGGGCTCATCATGATCCATTGCTTATGAAAACCCTCCAGCATGCCGCATTGGTGCTGCCGGTATCCCGGATGATCCAGTCCATGGCGAGATTCCTGGGGCTGGCGCGGCCACCGCGCTATTATCCCTTCGACAGCATTATCCGAAT
The DNA here is from genome assembly GCA_963966255.1 of uncultured Salinispira sp. Classification (GTDB taxonomy): domain Bacteria; phylum Spirochaetota; class Spirochaetia; order DSM-27196; family Salinispiraceae; genus Salinispira. The sequence goes on from CAWZYW010000320.1 coordinate 3,558, forward strand.
CCTCACCTGGCTCGAAAGCATGGGGGGGAGCCTCTTTCTCCTCGGCGGCACCCAGTCGGACATCACATCGGTTGACCAGAATGTCCGTCAGACATTTCCCCATATCCGCCTGCTGGGTCGCTATGCGGGCCGGTTTCCCGACCGCATGAGCCCTCAGGTCGCCATGGCGATCAAAAAGGCCGATCCGGACATCCTCCTGGCCGGTGGTGGATTGCGCGGGCGTGAGCGTTGGCTCTATGCCCAGCGGAGCCACCTCAACAACGGGCTGATGA
>CAWZYW010000321.1:0-3825 GCA_963966255.1 uncultured Salinispira sp.
TTCGGTTACCCCGCTTTCCTTGAGGATGTTCCCGAAAAACAAGGTTCCGAGCAGGGGAAGAGCTCCCGGTGCCAGCAGGGTGGTGATGATTAGCCCGGCTATGGGGAACAGGATTTTCTCCATTCGCGATACCTGCCGCTGGGGTTTCATGCGGATCCGCCGTTCTTCTCTGGTGGTCAGAAGCTTGATGATCGGCGGCTGGATAAAGGGCACCAGGGCCATGTATGAATAGCCGGCGATGGCGGTGGCTCCCAGCAGCTGGGGAGCCAGCTTGCTGGTGACGAAAATGGTGGTGGGACCGTCGGCACCACCGATTATCCCGATGCTCGCCGCCTCGTTCAGGGGAAAGCCGAGGGCCAGGGCGCCCAGCATCGTCAGGAAGATGCCCGCCTGGGCCGCCGCGCCCAGCAGGATCAGTTTCGGTTTGGCCAGCATGGCTGAGAAATCCGTCATGGCCCCCAGGCCCAGGAAGATCAGCGGAGGGAAAATGCCCTGCTTAACCCCCATATAGATAGTGTTCAGGAAGCTACCGTCTTCGAAGACCGATACCCCTTCGAGCATGCCTACGGGGATGTTCCCGACGATGACGCCGAAGCCGATGGGAACCAACAGCAGCGGCTCCCAGTTTTTCCGGATGGCAAGTATGATCAGCAGGATGCCCACGGCGCCCATCAGCGCGTTTCCCCAGCTCAGACCGGCGAACCCGGTGCTCTGCAGATAGGTCAGAATCGCATTCATATCAGCTCCCGCCTAGGCTTCCACCGTGACCAGAAGATCGCCTTCCATCACGTTCTGCCCTTCGGCTACCGCTACTTCTTTCACGGTACCGGAGTACGGACTCATGACCTCATTCTGCATCTTCATGGCTTCCAGGATGCATACGGGATCCCCGCTTTTCACCTGATCCCCGGCCTTGACGTTTATCTTGAGGACCGCCCCGGGAAGAGGCGCGGCGATCCGGCCCGACCCGCTTCCGCCGGTGGGTGCGGTGCGTTTCTCCGCGGGCACCTGCGAGACTGAAGTTTTCGGAATGGTGATGGTCGGGGTTTTGCGCTGCTCGCCTTCCAGGCTCACCAGATAATCCTCCCCGTTCACCGAAAGGCTCAGCTCGTTTCCGTCTATGGAGTGGATGTCGACCTTATAGGTGTTGCCGCTGATTTTGAAACTGAATTGCTTCATTGCTTCCTCCAGGAGCCGCTTCGGTTCTGCAGCTGCTGCTGCTGGGATACGAGATCGATGTTCTGCCCGTGTTTCCATGGGGAAAACGGTTTGGTGACCTTGGTGATGGTCAGGCGCGCTTCCTTTTCCAGGTCGAATGAGCGCAGGTCCAGGAATATCGCCGAGGCTATGGCCGCCACCACTTCGTTGTTCGGGGGCGCGCAGACCGTCGGAGCCTCACCGTCATCGGGGTCGGGGCATCCCTCGGCATTGCGGCCGGCGATCCTGATAAAAAGGCGTTTGGTGATCGACAAGACGAGGGTCAACAGCAGCAGTCCCAGGAAAACGCCCAGGATCCCCAGGCCGGCTATGTACAGGTATTCTCCCACAGCCGTCATAACGGTATATTCCCGTGCTTCTTCGGCGGGTTCACCGCCCGCTTGGTAGACAGCCTTTTCGGTGTGGTGGAAAACCCGGACCAGGTTTTCGAAGGTTCGATAATGTCGTCGATGTATCCCCGCCTGGCCGCCGCGTAGGGGGAGGCGAACTCCCGCCGGTAGTAATCGATTTTCTCCTTCAGCAGGGTTTCGGGTTGGTCGCTTTCCTTGATTTCCTTCGAGAAGATGATTTCAGCAGCCCCTTCGGCTCCCATCACCGCGATTTCGGCGCTCGGCCAGGCGAAGTTGATGTCACCCCCGATATGCTTGGAGCTCATGACATCGTAGGCTCCTCCATAGGCCTTGCGGGTGATCACCGTCACCTTGGGTACGGTGGCCTCGGAGAACGCGTACAGCAGCTTGGCACCGTGGGTGATGATGCCCCCGTACTCCTGGACGGTGCCCGGGAGGAAGCCCGGGACATCGACGAAGGTCAGGATCGGGATGTTGAACGCATCGCAGAAACGGACGAAGCGGGCTGCTTTGCGGCTGGAGTTGATATCCAGGACCCCCGCCAGAACCTTTGGCTGGTTGGCGACGATGCCCACCGAGCGGCCGTTCATCCTGGCGAATCCGGTAATGATATTGGCGGCGTACAGTCTCTGTATTTCCAGGAACTCGCCGTTATCCACCACCTCGGTGATGATATCCTTCATGTCGTAGGCGATGTTCGCCGAGTCGGGAATGATATTGTTCAGCCTCTCGCTGGCCCGGTGTTCCGGGTCGTTGCTTGGGAGCAGCGGCGTTTCGTTCAGATTGTTCTGGGGAATGTAGCTCACCAGCTTGCGTATCAGCAGCAGGGCTTCTTCTTCGCTTTCGGCGGCGAAGTGGGCGTTGCCGCTCTTGGTGGAATTCACCATGGCTCCGCCCAGGCTCTCAGTATCGACGTCCTCGTTGGTCACCGACTTCACCACCTTGGGTCCGGTGATGAACATATAGCTGGTATCCTTCACCATGACGGTAAAATCCGTCATGGCCGGGGAGTAGACCGCGCCGCCGGCGCAGGGCCCCAGGATGGCCGAAATCTGGGGGATCACCCCTGAGGCCTTGACGTTGCGGTGGAAGATTTCCGCATAGCCCGCAAGACTTTCTATGCCCTCCTGGATGCGGGCGCCTCCCGAATCGTTGAGACCGATGACCGGCGCACCGACCTTCATTGCCATATCCATGATCTTGGTGATTTTCTCGGCAAAGGTCTCCGAGAGGGAGCCGCCGAACACCGTGAAGTCCTGGGAGAAAACGAATACCTGGCGCTCGTCGATGGTTCCGTAGCCGGTGATCACCCCGTCGGAGGGAAACTGCTTATCTTCCAGGCCGAAATTGGTACAGCGGTGTTCTTTGAGGATATCGAACTCCTCGAAGCTTCCCTCGTCCAGCAGGATGTTAAGGCGCTCCCGGGCGCTGAGCTTTCCTTTGGCGTGCTGGGCATCGATGCGTTTCTGGCCGCCACCCAGGGACGCCTGTTCCTTCTTTTCCCGCAGCCGGAGAATCTGTTCGCGATCAGCCATTGCCGCCCTCCTGATGATCGCCCTCGGGGCGACTTCCGGGTGCCGAGGTGCCGTCCGCCGGAGCGCAGAGCTCGGTGAGCACGCCGTACGTGGATTTCGGATGAATAAAGGCGATGCGGTTTCCGTGAGCCCCGGGACGCGGGGATGAGTCGATCATCCTGACTTCATTGCCCTGGAGCTTTTCGATGTCGCCTTCCAGGTCTCCGCTGCGGTATGCGATATGATGGATGCCTTCGCCGCGTTTTTCGATATACTTCGCTACGCTGCTGTCCGGTCCAGTTGGTTCCAGCAGTTCGATGCGGGTTTCCCCGGCCTGGAAAAAGGCCACCTTCACTTTCTGGTCTTCCACGGTTTCGCTGCCGATGAACTCCAGTCCAAGGACATCCCGGTAGAATGGGATCTGCGTCTCCAGTGATGCGCACGCGATGGCGATATGATCAACGCCCTGTATCATAAGTCCTCCCAAATGCCTTCCATTCGTTTTTTCACTTGATTCGCCAGTTCGTAGGGGCTGACGCCGCGGCTCAGCGACCGGTCGATGGCTTCGCTGCCGGGACCTGAATCGAGCATGTCGCCGAGGATTTCCTCGATGAGCCGGGCGGCCACGTGGCGATTCCGGGCCCCCGCCGCTTCCCGGGTCTCCTGACCGGGGACGCTGATTTCCATAATGGCCCCGGCGAGATCGTCGATATTGGTCCCGCTGACGCTGTCCACCTGGAAGA
>CAWZYW010000322.1:0-3814 GCA_963966255.1 uncultured Salinispira sp.
ATAAGAGACAGCTTCAGACTGCTCCTTACCGCCGCGGCATTCAATGCCTTCCCGATAAAAAAATTCATGAAGCTGTTTTACCGCCCCCTTGAGCTGTCCGTAGGAATTCACCGTGGCGATGAGATAGTAATCGGTGATGCTGGATCTGCCGCGAAGATCCAGCCCCTTTACATCAATCAGCTTGATTTCCTGCATATATCGGGCGCTGCGCAGCACTTCTTCCTGAATTTCTTCCCGTTGTTCCTGGGATACGTCTGACATGGATATTCTCCTCGTTTTTTCTAATACTAATGCATTTGGCTGCCGGAGGCTGCCGATGCTACTCGGCGGATCCCGCGTTTACATACCATCCGTCGAAATCGCTGCCCAGGATGATGGTTACGTCGACCTCCGGATTGTCCGCCAGCGGGGAACCCTCCTCGACGTTTTCCGCCCTAATCAGCTCGCCCACCCTGGTAGCTATTTCAGGGTTACCGGCCCGGTCGATGATAACGGTGGCATCATAGTCATTGCGATCGGCATTTCCGATCCGCAGTACCTCGAAACCGAAGTTCTGATATAAATCCCGGGTCCGGGCCGCAAGACCGTTTATTTCGGTACCATTTAAAACTTCGATGCGAGTCGAGAGCGCTGCGGTGTATGCCGCCTCAGGAGCCCCAAGGCTGCCAAGCACCTGGGAAATCGAATCCCGGACCAGCTGCCCCTCAAAATGGGGGAAGAGGATGTTCTGCTCGCCGATGGAGGTCTCAACCTGCCGCTCATTACCCAGGACCCGCTGGGTGATCATCGCCTCCAACTGAAGCTGGGGAAAAAGATCCACCAGAGCCGAGGCGGAATCCGCATCGAAATTTCCCTCCAGATGGCGTACCAGGCGGGCTCGCAGCTGATCGTTCTGATAGAGCAGCTGATATTCGCTGATTGAACGGATAAATTCCCGAAGAAAGGTCCATCGGCGGCTGATCCATTCCAATTCCCGCTCATCCGTTCCTTCATAAGCCACATACTCCGCCACGCTCTCCCCGTCGAGCAACACGTTTCCGCCGGGAATGAGCAGACGTCGGCCGTCGATATCGTCTTCTATGGGCAAAGGCAGGAATACCGTCACCCCTTCTATGAGATCGGTGATCACTTCGATATCTGAAAGGCTCAAATCAAGATAAAACTCGATGTCCATATTCACGATATTCGCCAGGGTATTCACGAGCTCTTCGGGTCCAAGCTCGTCGTACAGGTTATCGATTCGGTCAACGCGGCCCAGAGCCGGGATTATCGCCCCCAGCCGGCGGGGGAAATCATAGGATGCCAGATTCCCGGTGTTGCTGTCGATGAGAAGAAGCTGGGTGGAAATCAGCCCCTGTTCATCGCTGATCATTAATACCAGCGGCAGCTGGGGATTCTGCTCCAGACGGCCGGTCAGCCGGTCGGTGCGTACGTTCACCAGAATCACAGTCGTCACGCTCACCAGAACCGCGATGATGCCGAGTATTACGAAGACAGAGGGGTCGATGCGCTTGACGTTCTTAGGCACCCGGTACTCCTTGGGCTGCGGGATAGAGACCCGGAATTTCGAGACCCGCCATCTTGCGGGCGTACGCGTGCAATTCGTGGGTCAACGGGCTTTTCTTTTTCCCACGGGCTTTGGCGTGCTCATTCACCGCCAGCACCATTTCCCAGGGTGGCAGATTCATCACCTGTCGACGGAACGCAGGGGTGGTGTATTTGCGACCGGGCTCGAGATAGTCGCTGACGTATAGGAGGATTCCCGTCATATCCATCCCCGGACGACCCAAAGTATGATCCTCAAGAGCCCTCAGCATGGAGGGATTGCGAATCCCGAAATTCTTCTTCACCAGAATCGCGGCGCACCGCCCATGCAAAAGCATGGGCCTTTCCCGTTCCATGACGTTCGGCTCGTAACCGACTGACGACACCAGGGCAAGGTATCGATCGTCATTCCATTCACGGACCATATCATGTGCCAGCCCCAGGACCCGGGCGCGGACGCGGCTGACTCCGAATCGCGGAGCCAGTTCCATGCAGGTAGCGGTCACCCGCTTTATATGTTCATATCGTTCGGGGGAACAGTTCACCTGCAGGAATTCGTGCAAGCGTCGAATGCGGCGTTTATAGCTGATATATAGAATTTGCTCTGATATACTCATGCACTTCCGGATCCATAATTTCCGCGGTGGAGTCTCCCCGCCGGAGGATATCCCGTATTTCCGTCGACGATACCGGCAGAATCGGGCTCTCTATAAAATGCACCGAATCCGCATATTCATCAAGCATGGATGGTAGACTCCGTCGATCTCCGTTGGCAAATCTGGGGGCAACCGCAATCTCCGCCAGGGAAAGCAGTTCACGCCATTGTTTCCATCGGGGTATGCCCTCGAGGTTATCCTCACCCAGTATCAGAAAAAACCGGGCCCCGGGGAATTCGCCCGCAAGTTCCCGAAGGGTCAGGTAGGTATAGCTCGGTTCGCATCGGTCGATTTCATCCCTGCGAACACTCACAAGACAGCTGATTCCGGTGGCCGAAACACCCCCGGCGATTCGCTCCGCCATAATCCGCGCCATTTCCATCCGCTGCTCAACGCTGGCCCCGTGGGATTCCTTGAAGGGCGATTGCCTGGCGGGAATGACGAGAAGACCGTCGAGCTTGAGTTCGCGGACGCAGGCCAAGGCAATGTGCCGATGCCCCGCATGAGGGGGATCAAAACTTCCGCCGAAAACTCCCAGTCGCATGAATGTATCGCCGGTTCTCTCATCGGAAGCGTGGGGCTCGCGGGGAGTCGAATCAGTCATCCGCTTCCTCAGAGTCAATGCCGGGATCTTCATCCGGGGATTCGTATGCGTAGTAGTCGGGAACCTCGGTACGCTCTTCCTTTTTTACCTTCGGGCTGACGAGGGAAAACAAATGCCCAATCAAATCTTCAATGCCCTCCCTGGTGGCCGAAGACACCGGCAGGACTTCCTCGGAAACCGCCCCGCGGAACTCTTCCAGACGCTCCCGGGCTTCGGGAATATCCATTTTGGTTGCCAGGATGTAGTGAGGCCGGTCCAGCAGCGATGGCTCGAAGGCCGCCAGTTCGGATTTGAGATTCTCGAAAACCGAAACGGGCTCCTGGTAATCGCTTAAATCGATCAGGAACAGGAGGGCGGCGGTCCGACTGATATGCTTCAGAAAACGATGGCCCAGCCCAGCGCCTTCGCTGGCGCCTTCGATAATCCCCGGAATATCTGCGAGAATGATATCCCGATCATAGGCCCTGAGGACTCCCAGGTTGGGGATCTTGGTGGTAAAGGGATATGCCCCGACCTTCGGATTGGCGCTGGTAAGCACCCCGAGCAGGCTGCTTTTTCCCGCGTTGGGATAGCCCACGAAGCCGATATCGGCGATAAGGGAAAGCTCGAGGCGGATTTTCCGATCCTCCCCTGGCATTCCCGGCTGTGCGAATCGCGGGGTCTGATTCCGGCTGGTGGCGAAGTGGCTGTTGCCCTGGCCGCCGATTCCTCCCCTGAGGAATACCAACTCCTGATTATCATCCACCATGTCCACGAGGATTTCACCGGTCTCAAAATCCTTGACCTGAGTTCCCGGAGGCACCGTGATGATCATGTCCCGGCCGTCTTTTCCATGACGTTTGCGGCCTTCACCGGGCAAACCATTCTGTGCCCGGTAGGTCTTGTTGTGACGCAGGTGCGTCAGGGTTTTGAGATTATTCTGCACCCGGAAGATGACGTCGCCGCCCCTGCCCCCGTCCCCGCCGTCGGGACCGCCCTTGGGTACGTATTTTTCCCTGCGGAATGACAC
>CAWZYW010000323.1:0-3813 GCA_963966255.1 uncultured Salinispira sp.
GATCTCGCCGATGAGGTCCTCGTTTTTGTTATAGCGCTGAAAAAAAGCCCCCAGTCGATCCGCCTGATCCGCAGATAACACTCCGCCATCCGATAGCCCGAATTTAAATCCATTGTGACCGATGGGATTATGCGATGCGTAGATATAGGCGAAAGCGTCGGCCGAATCATCAAGCCGGGAATATGCCATGGCCTCCGGGGCCGCGGCGATGAAAAGAAACCGGACGGTAAAACCCCGGCTCAGCAGGACCCGAATCAGAGCATCGGCCAAAAGGGTTCCGGTGGGTCTGGAATCGCAGGCTACCACCACCACGGTATCTTCAGGAGCCTTCGAAAGCGACTGAAGCAGAAAATCGCCGAAATTGAGCCCGGCGATACCGGCGAGGATCAGATCCCGGGGGGATACATCTTCACTAACATCTTCTTCGTCACCGGAGGCGGCAAACACCTTCCGCCAGCCCGATGCGGAAATAATCATTGAATCCTTTGCAGCGCGGATTTCAGCCAGATCGGGAATACCGGTGATGATTGAGGGAATTCGCCTGGTATCGCCGACTACCAGACCGGATTGGTCGCTATATATCAAAAAAGGGCTCCTCGGATATCAGGATTGGCTGGTACCTGTGCATAGTAGAGGAAATTTCCCCCCGCTGTCCACATTCTTATAACTGCGAAAATTTGCATTGCCAGGGTCCCGACGCTATCATGGAATCGAGAGAAATGCCCAATACCGATGGTATAGACATTTTCGGAGGTTGGCGTGAAGAAAATACTGATCATAGATGAGGCGGAACTGATCCGTTCCTTCCTGGTCAACAAGCTCGGGGAAATGGGGTTCGAAACCGAAGAGGCTCAGAACGGCCTCGATGGACTGATGAAGATCCGCAGTTTTGATCCGGATTTGGTGATCATGGACTATTATCTGTCGAGAATGAGTGCCACCGAGTTACTTCAAATGAAATCCAGCGAACCGAATATCCGGGATATTCCCGTGCTCTTCGCCTCGGGCAAAATTTCCCGACAGGTTATCCTAGAGCTCGGGCAATTCGGCATTCGCAAGTTCATCACCAAGCCGATAAAAATCGACAGCCTGGCAAAAGCCATCTCCGAATTGCTGGATATTCGCATTGAGCTGGACAACACCCCGTGCATCATCGATGCCAATTACAACGAGGAAATCCTGTTCATTGAGGTCGCCCGGGGATTGAACAACGAAAAGATCGAGATGCTCCGATACCGTCTCAGGGAATTGATGAAACTGTATCACATCGAGATCCCCCGGATCCTGCTGATGCTCAGCGGTCTTGAGATTACTGAGGCCGATTCCCTGAAACTCAGGACCCTCATCGACGGAATTCTCAGTGCCACTGGCGTAATGATTCGGAACTTCAAGATACTGACCAATTCCGAGATGGTTCGGAGCTTTGTTCAGAACCGTTCTGATATCAGTGATATCCATGTCCTGACCTCAATGGCCGATGCCATGGAGGACCTGCTGGGTAGCCGCGCAGGAGGCTACAGCGATGCTCAGGGAACGATTCACGAAGATTTTCTGCGGGTGGGCAAGAGCGGAAATCAGGAAGAAGATGGAATTAATCTCCGCTTCCAGAGCGAGGCGGCTGCGAATACGGTTTCATTCGAAGCGATGGCGGCAAGCCTCAAAATGGCCGTGGTTGACGACGATTTTGTTATACAGGAACTGATGAAGACCGCCTTTTCTTCGACGGGATTGAGCATCGAAACCTTTTCTGATGGAGAGGATTTTATCGCCTGCGAGCATTTGAGCGAATTCGACCTGGTATTCCTGGATTTGCTGATGCCGAGGATGGATGGGTTTCACGTATTGCAGATCCTTCAGAACCGGGGAATCAGTCTGCCGATTATCGTCCTTTCCGCGGTGAATAAACGGGAAACCGTGGTGGAAGCCCTGCAAATGGGAGTAAAGAGTTATCTCGTGAAGCCCATCCAGCCGGATATGGCCTATAAAAAAGCATTGGAAATTTTCCAGCTGAATTTTTAAGGCTGATTTCAAGGAACCCAGATATGCCGATGAACGATCCGCTGTTTTCATCTCCGCTTCCCCAGCTTCTGGTCGATGCGGATGGCAGAATACTCGAATCCAATGCCAGCTTTACATCACTCTGCGGCCGGATCGATCAGACCGGCGCTCCGGCCCATTACAGCGATTTTGTCATTCCCAGGAATGCCACTCAGCTGCTCAATCACTTTTCCGATGTTAGCGAAGGTCGGCACGGCGCAGCCATGGCGCCCTGCCGAATCGCCATTCCAGGAACGGTGGCGAAAAACTGGTGGTTCCTCAATATCAGCGCCCTGCCGAACGGGAAGATCCATCTGCTTTTTTCGCCGGCGGATGAGCAGATCGCCGAAACCGAAACCTTGGAACAGGACAAAGCCGCTGCGGAGGAGTCCACCAGAGCGAAAAGCCTGTTCCTGGCGAACATGAGCCACGAAATCCGTACTCCTATTCACACGGTGCGGGGCATGTCCGAGCTCCTTCTGGATACCGAGCTGGATCAGGAACAGTCGGAGTACGCCGCCCAGATTCGTTTTTCCGCCGAAGCCCTGCTGGGCCTGATCAACGACATCCTGGATTTTTCCAAGATCGAAGCGGGAAAGCTCGAAATAGAAAATATCAGCTATGATTTTCCCGCCCTGATGGGCGGAGTCCTGGATATGCTGAGCCTTGAAATGTATAAAGCCGGCCTATCGGTGTTCCTGAACATCGACGACCGAATGCCTACCCAGATCGTCGGCGACCCCACTCGTATCCGGCAGATCATGGTAAACCTGCTGAGCAATGCCACCAAGTTTACCCACGCGGGTCATGTGGCGGTCAACGTGGTGGTCATGGATATTGAAAAAGAACGGGTACAGTATCGGGTGGAAGTCCAGGATACCGGCATCGGCATCCCCCGGGATAAACAGGCCGGGCTCTTCTCGGCGTTTCAGCAGGTTGATTCCACCACCACCCGCAAATACGGAGGCACCGGACTGGGCCTCAGCATCAGCCGGTCCCTGGTCAGCCTTATGGGAGGCCGCATAGGGTTTCAGAGTCAGGAGGGGAAGGGCACTACCTTCTGGTTCAGCCTCGAATCGGCCATCGCCGGTGAAGAGACCTGCGCCGGTATAAAAACCCGGCTCGATATCCTGTCTGATCGGCGTGTCGTAATCGTTCACCCCTATGGTCCCGCCCGGAAACTCCTCGGTAAAATCTTCGAAGGGGCCGCCGCAGCGGTGGAGTTCGCCGATTCGGGTGCTGCGGGGCTCGACATACTCAGGCGGCATGCCGAATCTGAACATCCTGCGCCGGTGGTCCTGGTCGATCTGATGCTCGGCGATATGGATGGCTGGCAGTTCGCCCAGGAAGTCAAGATGGACGAAACCACCCGTCCAAGCCGGCTGTTCCTCATGCGCCCCCCAGGTACCATGCAGGCCGATGCGAAAATGAAACTCACCAACTGGTTCGACGAGTACATCGCAAAACCCGTCAAGCTTTCGTCCCTGGTTGACCAGCTCGAGCGGGGAATCACCCGGGCAGTGATGCCGCCGGAAATTCTGGGCGAAGCGGATGAGGAACTCGAGGAACTGGAAGCTCCGGGTGAGGATCGGGCCCTGAGCATCCTTCTCGCGGAGGACCATCTGGTAAACCAACAGCTGTTCAAAACGATCCTGGATAAACTGGGGCACCGGGTCGAAGTGGCCGGCGACGGCCGAGAAGTCCTGGAAAAATACGCCACCGGCAGTTACGATCCTGTCTCTTATACACATCTCCGAGCCCACGAGACCGAGGCTG
>CAWZYW010000324.1:0-3811 GCA_963966255.1 uncultured Salinispira sp.
AGGAAGGAAATGATGCCGAAGCGGCCCGTCTGGCGGTGGCCAACCACATCAACGATATCAGCAAGGATAATCCCCGGCTGGCAGTGGAGACTTTGGCCAGATGGAGGAGCGAGGACCCCGGACAGCGGACCGAATGGCTGTGCCGCCACGGACTCCGCAGCCTGATCAAACAGGAAGATCCCGGAGCACTTGAACTTCTGGGATATGAACCGGGCAGAATCGGATTGATATCAGCCACAGAAAGCTCAAACCGCGTCAGACTCGGTGAGACCCTGGAAATGTCCTGGCTGCTGCACAACCAGGATGACGCACCGCGCAGGCTCCTGTTGAACTACGTCATCGGTTTCGTGAAGGCGAATGGGAAGGTAAAAGGAAAAGTCTTCCGCCTGCCGGAGAAACGCATCGAGCCGGGCCAGCGCCTGGAGATCATAAAAGAGCATAAATTCCTGGCCTACAAAAATCAGCGCTTTTATCCGGGGGTCCACAGCGTCGAACTGCATGTGAACGGTCAAGCCATGGGCCGGATGGAATTTAACCTGGAGATATCCTAAAACTCGAAAAAGGTACTATCGCCGCTGTTTTCCGCCGCTTCGGGTTGCCGACACCCCGGGTCGGCGCCGGCGGCGCATCCCGGATCCAAGCCATCCCCGGCGGCGAAAGTATACGAGCATAAATGCTGCGATGGTCCCCATCGCTCCCATCAGTGCGGGAAACGCCCAAGGGGTTTCCAGGCCGGGCATAATGCGAAAATTCATGCCGTAGACTCCAGCAAGAAAGCTCAGGGGTATGAAGATGGTGGATATTATCGTCAGGACTTTAATGATTTCCGAGAGCCGGTAATTCTGCAGGGCCGCATGGAGATTTAACTGATCCCTTAGCTGCTCCCGGTATCCGTTCGCCGCGGCGTTCACCTGTTGCAGGTGATCCCGTAGATCTGCATAGAATGGACTGTCGGCGGCGGAGATCCCCGACTCCTTATGAAGGAACTGCCGTTCCACCGCATCCTCCAGGGGCTGGCTGTATCGGCGGAATTCAGCGATAAGATTCTTGGCCCGCCGGATTTCCCCGATGACCCCTTCATCCCGGCGATCGAATATCCCATCTTCGAAATCCTCGATACCGTTGCCCAGATACTCGATGGCAAGGATGTAATGATCGACCAGTGCATCGAGCAAGGCGAACAGGGCGTAATCCCCACCACGGGATCGGATTCGCCCTGCCCCTTCCCGGATCCTGCGGCGCAGGGGTTCGAACACGTCCCCCGGCACATCCTGAAAACTGAGAATCAGATTCCCCCGTTGCACCAGGCTGAGCTGCTCGGTGATTATCTCGCCGCCTTCCAGCCTGAGCATTTTAACCACCGCGAAGCGGTATTCGGGGAGCGTCTCGATCTTGGTGTTGTGACCGCTGTTGGAGATGTCCTCGGCGGTAAGGGGATGAAGCCCGAAGCGTTCCGAAACCCGGGACAGCAGCGGCCTGAAATGGCATATATCGATCCAGGTGACTTCTTCGGGCCGGGGTTTCCAGCTGAGAAGAGATTCGGGATCCAGGATATCTTCCCGGTACCCGGCTTCAGAATAGCTTATCATATTGATTTTAGGAATGCCGTCCGGCGATTCGTCGGCGGGTCGGATGCTGCCGGGAATACCATGCAGATCGATATATCGGGTATTGATCAAGCGCGCCATAATTCTCTGGTTCTCCTCGTGTTAACGGGCCGGTGAGCGCTTTCCCTTTTGTTCGAACGGGAAGAACCGCACCGTCAGCGCCGTTTCGGCGCCGGTTCTTATCGTCAGTTCTCCTCCGACCTGCCCTGCCAAAGATTCCATCAACCTGAGGCCCAATCCCGCCCCGCTTTCGGCTGAGAAATCCGGGGGAAAACGACGGCCGTTATTCCGGCACTCCAACGCCCACTGGCCGCTGCCGTCTGCCAGCGGTTGAAGCTCCATCTCGAAGCGGGGGGACGGTTCGCCGGGAAAAGCGTGCTTGATGGCGTTGGTGGCCGCTTCATTCGTGATGAGTCCCAGGGCGATGGCCCGGTCAGGCTCGATAGTCAGCGGCCGCAGCCGGGTCTGCAACTCAGGCACCTTCATATTCGACGAAGCGAACACACCCTGGATGAGCTCGGTCAGATACGCGCTGATCTCGATCATCTCGGCATCGCCGCCCTGGTACAGTTTTTCATGAAGCCGGCTGATCGCCCCCACATGGGATTCGATATCCGATAGCAAAGCGGTATCCCCAAGGTCCAGGGCCTTGAGTGATATAAGCCCTTTTACCATGTTGAGATTGTTTTTTACCCGGTGATGGACTTCCTTGATCAGAAATTCTTTTTCTCTCAAGGTCTTCGTGAGCTGAATAGCCACTCGCTGATTCTGGGAATTCAGCAGGAACAGCATGATAAATAAACCGATGACCAGCAGAACTGAAACATCCGTGAGAATACTCAGCGAAGCGAACTGTTGATCCCCGTAGTCACGGGTGAGCAATAGGAGTCTTTCAATGGCCTCGAAAAGCCCTGCGTTGTTGACAATGCTCTCCCGGTCGCTGGAGAAGCCGTCCCGAATCGTCGAAATCTGTTCCCCAAAAGTCGATTCGTAGGAGCCGAGGGCCCCGAAAAACGGGTTTTCAAGCACCGCACGCATGCTCTCCTGGTATTCTAAGCGGATACCGGAACAGGATTGGTCGCCGGAAGTCTCCTGGCATTCTTTTAATAAAATAGAACTGATGTACAGATCTGTGACATTGTCCCGCAATTCGACGATACGGGACACCAGAATACGCTCAGAAACAATGGTCGCGATGAGAATTACAATCAGGAGAAAGAGACCGATATTGGAAAGTACACGCCGGAGCATTCCGCCTCCTGTGTGCGGCAAATTCAGTGTACGTTATTTTTGAGCTTCTGCACAGATTATAATTGACGTCGCCGCAGTCAGGGCTGAAAATGAACCAATGTCCAAAGAACCAATGTCCAAAGAACCAATGTCCAAAGAACCCATGACCAAATTGGACGCGAACCGAGGCTTTCTTCGGCTGCCCGGTGGTATCAGGGGAGCGTTGATCATTCTGGGACTCTCACTGCTGTCCGGTGCAGCAAACGCCGGATTGGAGAAGCTCAACACCGCATTGCTGCAAAGCCCCCTGTTTCTCGACAGCATCCTGACCGTAGGCATCGCTTCGCTCTTCGGTCTGATTCCCGGAATTCTCACCGCCGTCTTCACTCACTTCTTTATGGCGGCCTTCAACGGCTGGTCGTTTCTCTATCTGCCATGGGTGATTTGCAGTCTTGCCTCGGCGCTTATCACCTGGTCCTATGTACGATGGGGACTGCTGCGCAACCCAATCGAAGGCATCTCCCTGGCATTGCTGGTGGCACTGGCCAACGCGGTGCTCGGCGCTGCGGTCGCCGTTTTTTTCTTCGGCGGCAAAACCTATCACTCGGTGGATCTCATCCTCAGCAGCCTGTTCACTCTCACTCAGAACATTTTTTCCGCGGCCTTCTGGGCCCGGCTTCCCCTCAATGTGGTAGACAAGGGAATTGCGGTGGCTGTTGCCATGGTCGCGCGGCATCTCCTGCTCACTAATAACCAGGTACCGGCCCCACCTTCATCCTTGGAAGAGGAATAGGAAAAGTTCCGAAGTGAGAATGATTATCGCGGGAATCACCATAAAGAGCACCAGTAAGGTGATAATGGTCAACCAGACAGATGTCTTCCGGCGTTTTTTTCGGTTGAAATCGGGAATTCTCACAGAAAGAACTTACTAAGGGAGCAACCGAAATTCCAGGGTGGGAAAAAAGAAGTGCCCC
>CAWZYW010000325.1:0-3798 GCA_963966255.1 uncultured Salinispira sp.
GAATATCCGATACGGTGGGTGTTTTCAGGCCGTACTGAACAGCCTGTTCGAAGGGGGCCAAAGCGGTTTGGACAGCGGACTGCAGTCCGCCCCGGGGGGACTGGTGATCTGCCCCATGGTGCTGATGCTGACCTTCGGTCCCGGCGAAGGCGGATACGACGGATCGGCATATCAGGGCATACCGGTCATCCCCGTGGTCGGGCGGATATTCTGGGTTCCGGTGAAATTTCTTTTCGGCTTCTCAAGTCCCGATGCGATAGCGTTCCCGGTGACCGCCCTCGGCGCGGTTGGCGCGGCACTGGCTTTGGTTCCCAACTTCCTGGCCCAGGGTCTGATCGGCGGCATCGATATCGCGGTGTTCACCGCCATCGGCATGTGCTGGTCGGGCTACCTTTCGACCCACGTTGCCATGATGGATTCCCTTGGTTTCCGGGAACTCACCGGAAAGGCTATTGCGGCCCACACCGTCGGCGGAGTGGTCGCAGGCGTGGCGGCCCATCTCCTGGTCCGCCTGATTCTTTAACCCAAACTACGTGCTCCGAAAACAGCTGATATCTCTTGCATAATTCTCATGCCAGAAAAGAGTTAGGGAAAGAGACAGCCGTCGAGCAGAAAAAACTCGTGCTAAACGGCGGCTGCTAAGGGATATACACCAGAAAATCAGCTGTTTTCGGAGCACTTCATAACCCAAAGAAAGAGATAAGCCGCGCCGGCACGGCGCTAGAGCTCCGGACCTTTTTCTGCGATTAACTGTGATTTCCTGAACTTACTGCGACGCGGCATCGGACAATCGAATTATCTCCTGATTCATGGAAGCGAGATTCCGGAGCTTATCGAGGATGGCAAAGACTTGCCGGTGTACCGACAGCGCCGCCTGCTTCAGGGTCACCTCGTTTGCCCCGCCCCGCTGGAAGAAGACCAGTTCCTGCTCCCATGCGTTGAGGGCCAGATCATACTCGTCGAAGGCCGTATCAAGTTCTGCCAGCAGGTCGGCCCGTTCGTTGCGCCAGGCGTCAATCCGGTTGCGAAGCGCAAGCCTTGCTGACTCCAGGGCCAGTTCAGCCTGGATCAGGCTTTCCTCGTACAACTGCTTTTGAAAGCGAAAGCTGCTTCGAAATGGGTCCGGAATATCCAGGGTCACCGAAAGGGTAAGATTGTCCTCACGATTCCCGGCAAAGACGTCGGAAAGATTTTCCTGCTGTTCGTAAGGGGAGATCAGGGACAGCAGCAGATTCAGCCGCGGCGCGTCGATATTTCCCGCCTCGAACAGGGAGGAGCGGGCTGCGGCAATTTGCCGCCGGGCAGAGAGAACATCGGCATCCCTCTCCAGAAGGATTTTCTCCAGCTCTTCCCAGTCCGGGGTATAAGCCAGGGAAGCCTCATCAGGCAGGAGGTAGGGATCGGTCAAATCGTCCAGCTCCGCGGTTTCGGCGGCAAGAAGCTCAGCAAGATTCAGCTCAAGCTCCCTGATACTGCTGGTCAGCGCTGCGATTCCGTTTTCCTGCAGGCGCAGGGTGGTCTCCTGGCTGTCAAGTTGACTCCGGGATATCACTCCCAGCTCGAATTCCTGCCGCGCCTGGGTAACGATCAGTTGCTGAAGCTCCAGCTGCTCAGCGAGCAGGAAACGCTGCTCCCGAAGACCCGCCCGGGTGGCCAGCAAATCAAGGACCTGAATACTGATGGCCCGGACGCTGTCATCCAGGGCATCTGCAGCGGCATCCCGCTCGTCCCTTGCACTTTCAAAGCCCGCGGCCATCACATCGGAGGAGAGAAAGGGTCCGCCGAGAAACAGCGGCTGATTTACCCCGAAAGTCAGCGACGGGCTGAGCTGATAATCCCAGTCGGCTTCGCCATCAGGCTTTTTGCTGTTCAGGGAGAGCCCGGCTCCGCCGAACAGGACGCCGCCGGTGGGAAGAGCCTGCTCCAGGCCCAGGTTCAAGCCGTAGTCCAGGGCCTGATCCCCTTCGCTCCTGAATCCGGTAAAGCTAGGTCCCCGGCTGTAGGTCACCAGGGCGCTGCTGCCCTGGCCGCTGTTTATCGAAAGCTGCGGCAATGCGCTGCGGATCGTCTGTTCAAAACCCGCCTGGGCGATGCGGGCGACGGAAGCCAGGGATTGCAGGTCCGCGCTGCGCGATACCCGGCTGCGAAGCAGGACGTACAACCCGTCGAAAGAACTGAGGACTTCCCCGGGAAAAAGGGATGCGTACATGGCATCGCTGCGGCGCACGATGGATTCCACCAGCCGGGAATTGATATCCCCGGATATTACCCCGGGTCCGGCTTCGCTCGTTCGCTCCAGAAAGCCTCCCAGCCGAATGTCCACCGGTGCCTGCGTCGGGTCGGCATCAGAGCTTTGCGCAGCGGCGGTGCCTGGAATGGCGAAAAGAAACACTGCTCCAAGGATCATGGCCAGCGCCGTAGTTTTTACCGCCGGATTAGCCCAGGCGCTGGCGATAGCCGCGCCGCCGGTCCGTGATGCCGAAGCGCTGGCATAGGATTCGTCCGAATCTTCATCGCCGGTGCCGGACTCACCCTCACCTTGCTTCCTGCCCCTGCCCTGCCGATCGTAGAGGACACCGTACAGCGAGGGAATGATAATCAATGCGGTAACCGTTGAGAACAACAGACCGAAAATAATGGTGCTGGCCATGGGCCCCCAGACCACCGACTGGCCGCCGATACCGATGGCCGTCGGCAGCAGTCCGACGATGGTGGTGAGACTGGTGAGGATGATGGGACGCAGCCGGGTACCGGCTGCGGTTCTCACCGCCTCGCCGATATTCATTCCGTCGGCCCGCAGCTCATTGATAAAGCTGATAAGCACGATGGCGTCATTTACCGCGATTCCCGCCAGGGCCACCCCGGCGTATAGTATGGTGGTGGAAAAAGGCGTCCCGCTGATCGCCAGGTACAGAATAACACCGACGAACGCGAAGGGAACCGAAAGCAGGATAATCAGCGGCTGGGAATAGCTCTTGAACTGGGCCCCGAGAATCAGATAAATGAGGAAAATGCCCAGGATAAATACCCGCAATATCTCGATGAGCAGGTCCTGGAACTCGCTGAATTCCCCCCCGATGCCGAAGTCCACGCCGGGATACACATCAACCAGACTCGCCTGGACGAACTGCTCGACCTGGCCGTTGACTTCAGCGAGATCCAGACCCTCGGCCGCGTCGGCGGTGATGGTGATCTGGCGCTTTCCCTCAACCCGGCGGATACTGCCGGCAGAGGTACCGTACTCCACGCTTGCCACAGAGGAGAAGGGAATCAGGCGTCCGTCGGGGCTGGGGATCAGAGACTGCACCAGATCATCATAGTCATTGGCACGGCCGGCATCGTAGCGCATGACGATGTCGATTTCCTCGTTATCCTCGAAATAGCGTCCCACCGGCAGTCCGTCGAACTTCGCCCGGATGAAGTTACCGATGGAGATTACCGAAAGTCCCAGTGCAGTGGCCCGCTCGGGATTTACCTTCACGCGAAGCTCCGGATTTCCGGCTTCGAAATCATCTTCTATGTTAAACACTCCGGATCGGGTTCTCATGAATTCGGTGATGGCGTCGCTCGCCCCGGCCAGTTGACCGTACTCGTCGCCGCTCAGGGTGAAGGTGATGGGAGCGGCGGAACGCAGCCAGAAACTGGCCTTTTGGTGCAGAACGTCCCCCCGGGCCGGGGGGGTGGGGAGCTCGGCGCGGGCGTCTTCGCTATTTTCATTGTTGGGTCGGGTGCGGGCCCCCCCGCCCCCCGCGGGGGTCACACTTATATCATGCGCGCTCGCGCGCGTTTCCGTCTGTG
>CAWZYW010000326.1:0-3794 GCA_963966255.1 uncultured Salinispira sp.
CACACCAGGGCTGTGGAAGACATCCATACTTTATCCCCGAATATAGAGTCCGCGGAAACTTGAAAATCCCCGCCGCGGGAACGCAGATCGAAGTCGTAATACATAAACTCGACCAGCTCCTGCTCTAGGGCAAAAATGCTGGCGCTGTCGGTGGCTTTGAGAAACCAGCGCAGGTCCCGAAAGGACATATCGGGTGAGCTGATGCCATACCACATCTGACGCAGCCCCGAAGCTTCCCGATCCCCTTTGAGCTCATCCACCGAGTGGGAGATCATGCTCACCAGATTATCGATGTCCAGGCCGGCCACTGAATCGGCTTTGCGAAATTGACTCTGGGCCCCTTCCAGCATTTCGGCCCGCTGCCGGTCCCCCCGGTCGGCCGCCGAGAGAATGGCGGTTTCGGCAGCGTAAATCTTGCCGGCGTCGAAATCCACCACCTGCCCGACTCCGACATAGGCTGTTACCTTTTCCGGATGCTCCGCAGCGTACATGGTGCCAAGCACGCTTCCCCAGGATTGGCCGAGGATGATAATCCCGTCGACGGCGAATCTCCCTATCAGGTAATCGACCAGCTGGTCCAGGTCCTCCAACATCTGCTCGGGACTGAGATCCCCGGATTCGCCCCGGTTGCGGAAATAGGTCCTTCCGCAATGGCGCTGATCCCAGTGGACCGTGGTGAAATCAGCATCGATATACGGTTGGAACACATAGGATAGATATCCGATGGGAAACCCCGGCCCGCCGTGGAGGAAGAGAATGACCGGATTATCTGGATCGGACATACGGATGCGGATGTGCTGTTCGATCCCTCCGATTTCGATATACCGGGATTCTTTCACCCCCGCGGGTCCGGGAACCGCCGATATTCCGAGGTTTATCAGGCGGGAAGCGAAAATAATGATCAGGGGAATGCCGATGAGCAGCATAGCGATCATGGCAATGTTCATAAGCCAACGGGATGCAGATATCATATCTATGCATATAACCGCCCGGCTCTTGGAAGCTGTTCCCCTCAGTTGCTGACGACCGGCGCTTTTCCGATGAACCTCCCCTGATCTATTTCATCGAGCAGGATTTTCGCCAAATCTTCCCGGCTCAATTTTTGTCCCGAACCCTTGCCCAGGTAGCCATATCGAACCGCTGAACCGCCGGCGGACTCGTCGGTCAGCATGGGAATGCGCATCATGGACCAGCGTATGCCGCTGCTGTCACGGATCAATTGCGCGGTCTGCACCCCGTCCTCCCAGGAAGACCTGGCGATGAGCTTGATGATTCCGCCCATGATGCTTCCCATCATGGAAAATCCGTCCAGCTCATCCCCCACTCCCGCACCGGCGGTCAGTACCAACCGGTCGACGGACTGGGACTTCATAGCACCGAGGATATTGCTCATTGAGCGGTAGAAGGTGCGTGCCTGGGCCTTAGGGTTGACGCCCAACAGGCTGATCACCGCTTCACTGCCGGCAATGGCGTCGCTAACACTGCCGGCGTCGAGGGCATCGCCCTGCACCACCCGCAGGCTTTTATGGGTGAACGGGATTTTAGCGGGATTCCTGGCAAACGCTGTAACCTGATGCCCTGACTCCAGGGCGGCTCTTAATATGTGCAATCCGGTTTTTCCGGTTGATCCGAACACGCAGATTTTCATACACTTCTCCTTAAGGTTTTATTGCCTACGCAACAAATATACTATCAATTCAACCCAAATCAAGTTTTTTATTGCGACAGCAACTTTTTTTATTGACTCATCTTGGGATATGATATAATTTATTGCGTACGCAACTTTACAGGAGAATATATGAGCGCGAAAATTTTTGTAACCGGGTCCACCGGGAATGTGGGGCGGGAGCTTGTCCGTCATCTGCTGGCGGCGGGAAGAGAAGTGATCGGAGCCAGGTTACCCCATGAAAACCCGGAGGAACGGGACGGCCTGCGCTATCGCGTGTTTGACTTCACCGATGAGTCCACCTGGAGCCCATGCCTGGATGGGGTCGACAAGGTATTTCTCATGCGCCCGCCGCATATCTCAAACATCAAACGGGATATCCACCCCTTTATGCATTTTCTAAAAAAGCGGCAGATCTCCCAGGTGGTGTTCCTGTCGGTTCAGGGGGCGGAAGGCAACAAAATGGTGCCCCATTATGACGTCGAGCGGGGATGCATTGAAATGGAGCTGCCCTACACCTTCGTCAGACCGAGCTTTTTTATGCAGAACCTGACCACCTCCCATTTGCCGGAAATCAGGGACGAACATCGGCTGATGGTTCCCGCAGGGAAGGGAAAAACCAACTTCATCGATGTGCGGGATATCGGGGAGGTAATGGCGAAGATGTTTCTCGATGATTCGCACATACGCAAGGCGTATACCATCACGGGGCAGACAAGCTACGGCTGCGAAGAGATTGCCCAGCGGCTATCCGTTGGTTTGAACCGGCCGATCCGGTATGCTAATCCGGGAATTCTGCGCTTTCTTGCATACCATCTTGCCCGGGGACGGAAGTTGGCCATGACCCTGGTGATGCTGGCCCTGTACACAGTAGTCCGTCTGGGAAAAGGTGATATCAGCACGAGCACGTCGGAGGAAATCCTCGGACGAAAGCCCAGAAGCCTGGATGAATTTATCCAGGATCATCGAAGCATCCTGCTGGGCGAAGCGGAATGAGCTCCGCCGTGCCACGGGCCATATGTGCTATAATCAGTGACGATGAAAACGACTGAATCTGAACCGGATCCCCATAGCCGACGGATTGAAGGCCTCGACGAAGAGGATCCCGGCTTCGGCCTGTGGATATCGATTATCAATCGGAGCGCCCAGAGTTACTTCCAGCATTATTTACAGGATCTGGGAGTCGGCCCCGGCCAACAGGCCTATCTGCTTGCCATCAGCCCCGGGGAAACCATCAAGCAGGAAGAGCTGGTTCACCGGCTCAAGGTGGACCGGGCGAACGTCACCCGGGCCCTGCAAAGCCTGGAACGATCGGGCTGCATCCGGCGAAGCGGCGACCCGAACGATCGCCGGGCCAAGGCCATCAGCCTGAGCGAAGAGGGAATCGCAGTGCGGGCCCAGGTGCTAGAGGTGGCGAAGAGCTGGATAGACATACTCAAGTCGACGGTGACGCCGAAAGAGTGGTCGCAGGTACAGCGGATACTGGAAAAGATGGCATTGCGGCTGACAGAGAAGACACAAAATTAGCGAATGCCGATTTGAGGCACGAAACCAATCTGCCCTGAATCCGGAGATGTTTTTATCCTACCACGGCCCAGGTATGTATGGCCCGGGTCTTTCCCTTTACTCTAGCCGGATCCATGACCTGCAGTTCGAAGCGATCGCCAAGGCCGGTTTTCACCGCATCGGAGATCAGGATATCCACGCCAAATTCTTTTGTGAGGGATTCTATCCTCGAAGCCACATTGACTACGTCCCCAAGAACGGTGTATTCCAGGAGCTGGCGGGACCCAGTAACCCCGGCGATCACCTCGCCCTTATGAATGCCGATGCCGATGGATATCGGCTCCATACCCCGGTTCCGTAAATCGGAATTGAGTTCGGCCAGGGATTTGCGCATGGCCAGGGCCGCCCGGGTTGCATCGGCGGCCTGCCAGGCATTGGGCCTGATGGAACCAAATGTGGCCATAAGACCGTCGCCGATGAACTTGGAGACCACCCCGTGTTCCGCGCTGATGGCTTCGGACATACGATGGAAGTATCGGTTCAACATTTCCACCAGCACTACCGGATCGAGGCGCTCGCTCAACGCGGTGAACCCTCTGATATCGGCGAAGAGCACCGTAAC
>CAWZYW010000327.1:0-3789 GCA_963966255.1 uncultured Salinispira sp.
CCCAGGATCAGATAGAGCTGGAGGGCTCCTAGGGCACCCATGCGTCTTCTGATCTGCCCGCTGACGGCGATGCCGATGATCATGGGAGCGAATACCGCGGCCAGGAGCACCAGGGAATTGATTCGGATCAAATAGTCCGCCACATAGAATATGGAGCCGATGGTGATGGATTGGACCAGGACGCGCATGAAATTCTGAGCGATGAGGATAAGCCCGGACTTGCTGGTAAAGGTGAATGTCAGGTAGTCCTTGAAGCTCATTTTTTCTTCGTGCTGGGACAACGCCGGGCGTTCTTTGACCCGGAGGGTTACCAGGATGATCAGGAAGGCCCCGAGTATTGCCACCGCCAGCATGGCAAGCCGGAGGGGGACGAAGGAAGCCGAAGCTCCGTCCCGGGGACGGAATAGCTCGGGGATGACAAAACCCACGGCGAAACCCAGTAAACCGAACAAAGCGCTTGAAATCTGGAGCTTGCCCCGGTCATTTTCGTTTTCCGAAATCTCCGGCAGCAATGCCGAGTACACCAATCCGATGATGGTAAAACAGCTGTCATACAGCAGCATGGCAATGAGCATCCACCAGAATACCGCCAGGTCGGGCATGCCGCCGGGGACCATCCACACCAGCAGGAAGGTGAGGGCCAGAAAGGGTGCGGTGAAGCGCATGTAGGGAATCCGCCGGCCCATGCACGATCGGGTATTGTCGGTGATGAATCCGAACAGGGGATCGTTGATTGCATTCCACAGGGCATAGACAAGACTGGCGATGCCGATCCAGCGGGCCGCCAGTCCAAGGTAGTCCTGATAGAAAATCGGCAGCAGCGCCCCGTAGATTCCGCCGATCATGGCCAGACTGAACTGGGCTAGTCCCCAGATAATCAACGTTGATGGTGACAGAGATTGCCGATTGAGTGGTTCCATCTGCTCATGCCTCCTGCGGATTCGATTATAGCATTGTTCGGATTCCCGGCGTGAATTTCCGAATTTGCCCACCGGATGAGTTTATTCTACAGTGTGGGTAGTGCCAAATATCAGGAGCGAGTATGAGTAAACCCCCGGTAATCCGCATTCTATTTATCTTCGGCCTGTACCTTTGCCTGGCAGTAGGCCTTTCGGCACAGGACGAAGGAGGCGGTGTCGTTGCGAAGCTCATCGAATCCGGCAACCTAATCCTCGCACTCCTGATTAATCTGCTGACCACGGCGCTGTTCGCCAGCCGGGTCTATCGCCCTGAGGCTGCTCCGGGGTTGGGCGTGGCTGTTCAGCTTACGGCAATCCCCGCACTTGCCTATTCGGTATTTCAAATTGTCGATGGGGGATCACCCCTGCAGATCATTCCGCCGCTGCTCTGGACCGTCTTTGTAGTATTCGACATCATCGTGAACAGCATCGCGAAAATCGAGTTCCGGAACCCGGCCGACTGGAGGATTCTCGCGCCTTTCCTCATACTATTCTATACAAGTACCGTAAGCCTCTGGGCTTCGACATGGGCGAACGGATTGGCTCCCTACCTGGTCACCGGAGGCAGCTATCTTCTGATGGCTGTTTTTTCCATCATCACTCGAATCAATGAAGCGAAAGGATCGCGGTAAATCGATGAAAGCCATAATCTGGACCCGATATCACGACCCCGATGGTCTGGTGCCCGGTGAAATCCCCACCCCCGAACCGGGACCCGACGAAGTGCTTATCAGCATAAAAGCCGCCGGCGTCACCGCCGGCGACGGAGAGATGCGCCGCATGAAGCTTCCCCTGGGCCTCGGCCTGCCCATGCGGCTCTACGCGGGATGGCGAGCACCGAAGCGCATCCGCGTACTGGGGCAGGAATTCGCCGGAGTGGTGGCTGCCGTGGGGGAAAACGTCGGCGACTACTCTCCCGGTGACGAGGTATTCGGCACCACCGGTTTGGGCTTCGGCGCATACGCTGAGTATCTGCTTCTGCCGGAAAAGCCGGACGACGCCCAGGGCTGCATGGCCGCCAAACCGCGGAACTGCAGCTTCGCCGAGGCAGCGGCCCTGCCCACTGCCGGCATGGAAGCCATGCATTTTATCGACGAGGCGGGCCTTCGTGCCGGCGACGAGATGCTTATTATCGGAGCCGGTGGCAGCATCGGGGGCTTCTGCCTGCAGCTGGCGAAACTGGCCGGCGCCCGGGTGATTGCCGTTGACCGTGGGGACAAGCTGGATTACCTCCGCTCACTGGGAGCCGATGAAGCCCTGGATTTCGCCAGGGATCCACTGCCGCTGGGACCGGGCCGCTACCGGGCGATAATAGATGTGGTAGGCGCCGGCTCATCGAGTAAGTATATTCACAGCATAGCAAAGGGCGGAGGCTACTTCGTAGCCAATCCCCGTCTGCGGCACATCGCCGGCGGCTGGGCTGCAAAGCTCTCCGGCCGGCGCCTGGTGATCCGGCCGGCCGAACAGTCGGCGGCGGAACTAAGTAGGCTAGCGGCCCTGGTGGACGCAGGTGAACTTAAGGTTCCGCTGTATAAGGTCTTCCCACTGGAAGAGGCCTCCGAGGCTCATCGTATGCTGGACCGGGGAGACAAGCGGGGTAATGTCGCTTTAGTGATAGATAATTAGCCCCAGGGAGCAGAGAGACATGAACTGGAAAAAGATACTTATTATCGCAGCATCGGTGGTCCTGGGGATCATCGCGCTATCGGCCGCCGGACTCGCCATCTGGTCGGCCACCGGAACCTATCCCGCCGGGGACGTCGCCCTGGAGGCCATGGAATCCGGGAGCACGGTGGAAGTGGCGGTGGACTCGTTTATCCGCTTCCTTCCCCGGGATGTCAGCGCCGATGTCGGCCTGGTGTTCTATCCCGGCGGCCTGGTGGATCCAACGGCCTACGCCCCGGTGCTCCGGCGCATCGCCGAAGAAGGCTACCCGGTGTTTATCACCCCCATGCCCCTGAATCTTGGTATTTTCAAAACCGGCGCGGCGGATGAGGTCTTCGAAGCATATCCCGATATCGACCGCTGGATTCTGGCCGGCCACTCCCTGGGCGGGGCATCGGCGGGAATATACGCCGCCGCGAACCCCGAAGCCATAGACGCGCTGGTGTTCTGGGACTCCTACCCGCCTGGCAGTTCTGATCTTTCTGAAGAAGATATCCCCGTGCTATCTATCTACGGAACCAGCGGCGGTGTTCCGAATACCCCTAATTTTGACGAGCAACGCTCACTGCAGCCCGCTGATACCGAATTTGTACCCATAGAAGGGGCGAGCCACGCTCAGTTCGGCGATTACGGACCCCAGTCAGGCGATGTTGAACCGCAAATCAGCCTGGCCGAACAGCATGACGCCGTTTTCCGAATCATGATGGACTTCATCCGGGAGAATATCCGATAATCATTGCGGGGGTATCCGCTGTTGGCCAAGGCTCTAGAATTTTACCAATACCGAAACCGCATCTACGTCGAGTACGCCGGGGTTCATCATACACTGAAGAAGTTCATGGAGCTTCCTGAGGCGGCGGACATCGTCGCCCGAATGTACGACCACATCATCTCCGATTATATCGCCAACGTAAAATACGAGGTTACCGATCTTTCGAACAAGGCTGAAGTGCTGTCATTCTTTATTACCAAACACTTCCTGAAGCACGACAACACCTTCGACGTGGTGTACCTCGAGGGCGGGAATAAGATGAAGTTCAACCTGGAGAACTAAGGTAACAAAGACGGTAACGGAACCTCACTTACCCACCCCGGAGGACAAACCGGTGACCACGTAGCGCTGAAACACCAGAACCGCGATGACGATGGGGATGAGGGTAAGTAC
>CAWZYW010000328.1:0-3777 GCA_963966255.1 uncultured Salinispira sp.
CCCCTAAGCTTGTCTGGCATCGATTAGGCTTATGCGATGCCGAACTGCCCCGTGTATTCGTTGTAGAGGCTATCGCCCTGGATGCTTACCATGACGCTGTCGGAAAGCCTCTCCAGACCCCCCATGGTCAGGCCGATGAACGGCAGATAATGCCGGATATCCTCGTGTGGGATGGGATTATCGGGGTAGAGCACGTGGTTCGCCGCAAGGAACTTGGAGATGGACACCAGGATTATCAGCATTTTGTGTGAGCTGGTGATATTCCGCTGTCCCTGTTCCCGGGCAACGTCGCAGTACATGTCCGGGAAGTTCCAGTTTTTCAGCAGTGCGGCCCCCACCTCCCGATAGTCGGTTTCGAATTTCACCCGCTCCAGTTCATGGCTGGGAATGCGGTCCCGAACGGCCCGGGAATAGAGATTTTCATATCCCTGGCGGTCGGCGAAATAAAACGCCACCTGCCCGATTTTGCACATCAATGCCGACAGGAAGGCTTCCTCCCGCAGGTTCTGCCGATTAACCTTCTCCGCAAGGTAGGTCGAGGCGAATGCCGAGATGATGCCCTGTCTCCAAAACAGCCGCAGGAAACTTGAATCAGCATCCTCTTTGAACAGGGCCGAGGCGGTTATCAGCACCACCAGGTTCCGGATGTTTTTAAATCCGAGCATTGAGATGGCGCTCTGGAGGTTTGAAATTTCCCGCTGGCGGGCATACATCGATGAATTGGCGACTTTCAGAACCTTGGTCGTGAGCCCCGGGTCCAGCTTGATCACCTCTTCCAGATCCCCGAAGCTGATATCCTTTCCTCCGCCGGCCATATTTATGACCCGCGCGGCGATATCCGGCATGATGGGAAGGTTCTTCAGGTACTGGGTATAGTCGCTCACAATAATACTCCTCGGTTTTTATATCGGCGCGGGATGACGACGGTTTTACGTCCAGCCCGGTGAATCCCTGAGAATCATGCCCATGGTGGAGTACAGCAGTTGGGCGCAAAGGAAATCCGGCGCGTGATTGCCGGCCATCGGCGCCAGTTCCACCAGATCGACGGCCACCACCTGGCGCTGGCCTATCACCGATTCGATGAGCGACAGGGTCTGGTACCAGCCCAGTCCACCGGGGACCGGAGTCCCGGTGGCCGGCATAATCGAAGGATCCAGGCCGTCGGCGTCCAGGGTCAGGTAGATATAGGGCGGGAAGCTGTCGGGAAGCTGAATCATGTCTATACGGCCGGTAACCAGTTCCCGGGCGTCGTAATAGGTGATGTGATCCGCGGCGTCGCGATACTCGGCTTCTTCACGGCAAAGTGCCCTTACTCCCAGCTGGAGGATCGGTATCCCGTCGTCGGCGCAACGGCGCATCACCGAGGCGTGGGACCAGACCCGGCCTTCGTATGCCAGGCGCAGGTCCGCATGGGCGTCGATCTGCACAATGCCCAGATTGCTGCCGTAGCGTTTTCGGGCGGCGTTTATGGGACCGTAACTGATGCTGTGCTCTCCGCCCAGGATGACCGGCACCGCCCCGGCCTTCAAGCTCGCGGCGGTCAGGGCCGAGGCCTGGTCAAATACGGCCTCCACCTCCTGGTCGGAAGGGTTCGCCGGATCGGCAAAACGATCCGGGCCGCAGGCCACCCCCGCGGCAGTGAAAATCCCCGCATTGCCGGGGCTTGATATTCCGTCGTAGAGTTCCAACTGCTGACTGGCTTCGATGATGGCCCCCGGGCCGCCGGCGGTCCCGCCGGCGTAGGAGACGCTGGCTTCGAAGGGGAAGGGGATTACGTGGAAGCCCGATGCATCGGCCGCCGGCCGGCCGATTTCGCATTCCAGAAAAAACTCGCCGGGATAAGGGGTTAATTCCATAGCATCCTCCTAGGACAGGCGCCCTTTGAAATCCTCGTAGCCGAATTCCCGGATCACCTCGTAGCTGCCGTCCCGGCTGTCATAGGTGCAGATCGACGGGAGGGGTATTCCGTTGAAAGTGGTGGTCTTCACCATGGTGTAGTGTGACATATCGTCGAACACCAGGCGCTGGCCGGTCCGTATCGCCTCGGGAAAACTGAAGTCCCCGATGACATCCCCGGCCAGGCAGGTCTGCCCCCCCAGCCGGTACAGGTATTCATGCTCCCCGGGATTGCCAGCGCCCCAGATCTCCGGCCGGTAGGGCATTTCCAGCACATCAGGCATGTGGCAGGTCGCCGAGGTATCCAGTATGGCCAGGTTCATGCCGTTTTTCGGCAGATCCAGAACCGTGCTCACCAGTACCCCCGTATGGATTGCGATGGCCTCTCCGGGCTCCAGGTATACCTTGAGCCCGTACTCTTCCCGGAGGCCGATGATCAGGTCGATGAGAAGCTGCCGGTTGTAATCGTCTTTGGTGATGTGATGCCCGCCCCCCAGATTGATCCATTCCATGTTCCGAAGGTAGGGCCCGAACTGTTCCAGCACGGCTTTCAGGGTGCGCTCTAGTGGTTCGGCGCCCTGCTCGCAGAGCGTGTGGAAGTGAAGCCCCGAGATGCCTTCCAGCGCGTCAGGACGGAATTCCTCCTTCACCACTCCCATGCGGGAATAGGGAGCGCATGGATCGTAAATTGCAGTGGCGCCCTCGCTGTGCTGTGGATTCACCCGGATTCCGAAGCGCAGCTGCCCGGGACGGGCGGCGGCGGCCCGGAGAGCGGCGGACCTGTGGAGCTGCCACTGGCTGAAGCTGTTGAAGACGATGTGATTGGCGAAGGCAAGCAGTTGCGCCATCTCATCTTCGGTAAATGCCGGGGCGTAGACATGAACCTCCCCGCCGAACTCCTCTTGCCCGAGCCGGGCCTCGTGTACCGAGCTGGCCGTGGTACCCTTGAGCACCGCAGAAATCTGGTCGGCCAGGGCGAACATGGAAAATCCCTTGAGGGCGAGGATGATCGATGCGCCGCTGGCATTCATGACTTCGGCGAGAATGTCCAGGTTGTGCTGTATGGCGGCCCGGTCCACCACGAAACTCGGGGAGGGCACCCTGGCCGGTTCGAAGCCCCGGAAAGCTCCCCGTCGCCGGGTTTCGGTCAAGTCTTCACCTTCCACGGCAGCCCCTGGGTATTCAATTCGGCCATAAAGGGATCGGGGTCGAATTGCTCCATGTTCCACACGCCTGGCTTGTGCCAGGTCCGGGTGAGCATCATTTTCGCGCCGATCATCGCCGGGACTCCGGTGGTGTAACTCACCGCCTGACTTCTGACCTCGTGATAGGCGTCCTGATGATCGCAGATATTGTATATATAGACCTCCCGGTCCGCCCCGTCCTTCACGCCCCGGATGATATTGCCGATGCAGGTGCGGCCGGTGGTATCGGGACCGAGGCTCGCCGGCTCCGGTAGAACCGCTTTGAGGAACTGCAGGGGTACGATGTTCATCCCCTGGTATTCGACCTCGTCGATGCGGGTCATCCCGACGTTCTGCAGCACTTCCAGGTGTTTCAGATAGTTATCGGAAAAGCTCATCCAAAACTGGGCCTTTTTGATGCTGGGGAAGTGGCGGGGGAGGGGGTCAAGAGCCCCCTGGATGCTTCCGGGGAAATTGTATGTGGCCCCCCCCCCCGCGGGTTAGTGGCCCGCGCCACCTGCCGCCCGCCGCATTTTCCCCCCCCCCACACCCCCCACCCCAGCCCCCTCCCCCCCCCCCGGGTGTATATTTTTTGTGTGGGCCGCAACACCCCCCCCCTCCGGCCCCCGGCCCCCGGGCCCGACAAGGCCAATCGCCCCGCCGATGGCGATGAACACGCGCAGGACCGCCCCGCGCG
>CAWZYW010000329.1:0-3770 GCA_963966255.1 uncultured Salinispira sp.
TATTATGTATGCCGGATTTTCAACCGGCCGAGCTTGAGATTTTACTCCGAAGCAGGAGGGGACCATGGCTGATGATTTTTTAGATGGCGATGATGATGTAGTCGCAACCGACGACGTCGGTTCAGACGGGGGAGGGGGCGGACAAAAAGTCGGCTTTCTCCCGGCAATCGTCATTCAAATACTCAAATGGGCGGTTATCGTCGTCGGGGCGATCATTTTTATCGTCACCGTCGTGGTGGTGACCTTGAATATCATGGGTGCCGGCCAGCCGGGGCAGGACCGGGTTCCCCGATCAGAATCCTATGAAGGTCCTCCGCCGGAATACAGCTGGTATCAGGAAATCGCGGAGTTGCGGGGGGTAACCCGGGACCAGGTTCCCAGGACCTTCGTGGTCGAGATCCGCCTGGGCTACGAGCTGGAAAACAGTTCGGTGTCCAACAGCCTGATCGGCCAGACGATTCCGCTGACTGATATGCTGAATACCTGGTTTGCCAGCCAGTTCGCCGACTATCTTCTGGATATCACCAACCGGGAGGAAATTCGTAAACGCCTTTTGGCTGAAGTGCAGAAGATCGTTCCCGAAGTCGAGCAGGTTGCGTTTACCAAATATCAGGTGCTGGACTTCTAAAACGGGTAATTGAACGAAGATATCCAGCCTCCGCCGGCGGACCGACTCCGGTGGTGAGCGGATATTTCGCTAGACCCGCGACGATCACCGTGATATATTGGAATTTGAGATATTGAAGCTGTGCGCAGGGATTGCTTGAAATTATCACCAAGGTGTGAGAAAATTTGAGCATCCGTGAAGAGGGGAAGAGATGACCGAAGTATTATCTCAGGACGAGATTGACCAACTATTGACGGCAATTTCCTCCGGAGATATCGATACTGCGGAGGAGAGCGGCAGTACCCAGCAGGACACTCGTAAAATAAAGATTTACGACTTCAAGCGTCCTGATAAATTCTCCAAGGAGCAGATTCGCACTGTCTCCATCATGCATGAGACCTTCGCCCGGCTCACCACCACATCGCTTTCCGCGCAGTTGCGATCCCTTGTTCAGGTTCACGTGGCCAGCGTAGACCAGCTGACCTACGAGGAATTTGTCCGGTCGATTCCGAATCCCACGACTCTCGCGGTGATCAATATGGATCCTCTGAAAGGATCGGCCATACTCGAAATCGATCCCGCCATCACCTTCTCGGTGATCGACCGGCTCTTCGGCGGTCAGGGAGAGGGTGCCAAGGTCACCCGGGATCTTACGGATATCGAGCAGACCGTTATGGAAGGCATTATCGTCCGGATTCTTGGCAATATGCGCGAAGCATGGAGCCAGGTCATCGACCTGCGCCCCCGTCTCGGCCAGATCGAGACCAATCCCCAGTTCGCCCAGATCGTACCTCCCACCGAAATGGTGGTCCTGGTTACCCTGGAAACCAAGGTCGGAGAAATCGAAGGGATGATGAACTTCTGTATTCCCTACCTGACCATCGAGCCGATCATTTCTAAGCTGTCCGCCCAGTATTGGTATTCCTCGGTGCGACGGGGAACCACCACCGAGAACCTGCAGATCCTGCGGGAGCGGCTTTCGGCCATAGAAGTTGATGTGGTGGCGGAGATAGGCAAGATGCAGCTCACCGTGCGCGACGTACTCTCTTTGCGCTCAGGTGACGTAGTCAGACTGCCGAATGTAAGAATAAGTGATCCTATGGCTTTGAACGTGGGGAACCGTACGAAGTTTTTGTGCAAGCCCGGGCGAAACGGCAAGAAGCTCGCCGTTCAAATCGTCAGGAAGCTAGAGGATATCGAACACGAGGAATTTGAAGAGCTTGCCGCCGAGGGCGAAGAGTTCTGATTTGCGCCGGTGCCTGGACCGACGCGGTTTTGCGTAATCCCGGCATCAGCGCTGTGATGAAGGAGTTTGTATGAGTGATGGATCACTCTCCCAAGACGAAATTGATGCCTTGTTGCAAGGTGCCGGAGGTGTGGACTTCGACGAGCCTGCGCCGGCGGGAGCCGACGGGCTGAGCGACAGTCAGATCAACGGCTTCTCGGAAATCGTCAACGGGGCCACAGAAACCATGGGGTCCAACCTCGCCATGCTCCTGAGCAAATCCGTCAGCCTGGGTTCTCCCCAGGTGGACCAGGTCAACGGCGAAATGGTTGCCGCCAGCCTCGGCGACGAAATCGTGACGGTTACCATGAATCTCACCGACGGAGTCGAGGGCGACCACGGGTTCATCTTCAACGCTGATACCGCGCTGAAGATTGCCGGCCCCATGCAGGGCATGGAAGGTGCGGAGCTCGACGACGCTTCGGTGAACGCGTTGCAGG
Source organism: uncultured Salinispira sp. (assembly GCA_963966255.1). Lineage (GTDB taxonomy): Bacteria > Spirochaetota > Spirochaetia > DSM-27196 > Salinispiraceae > Salinispira. Next base: position 2,333 of record CAWZYW010000329.1, read on the forward strand.
AAGCTTTTCAGAACGTTACCGGTCCCTTGTTGACGGCTCTTTCCGATACCAGCGGAAAAAGCGTTATGACCGATCCTCCGGTGGGAGGAAGCGGCGCTAAATCCGAAGTATCCCTTTCAGGTAAGTACGTACGCCTCACCTATCCCATGACCATCGACGGTCAGGGAGTGGGTACCATCATACAGTTTTTCTCTGCCACCGCGGTGGCGGCGCTGATTCCAGCGCCGAGCAGCGGCGGTGCCGCACCGGCAGTAGATATGGGTGCCATGGCCGGCGGCGGAATGCAGATGGGCGGCATGCCTAACATGGGCGGCGGAATGCAGATGGGCGGCATGCCCAATATGGGCGGCGGAATGCAGATGGGCGGCATGCCCATGGGCGGCGGGCCGGCGGTACAGGGCGTACAATTCCCGTCTTTTGGCGGTCCCGGAGCCGGCCAGGCGGAACAGGGCAACATAGGCCTGCTCATGGACGTCTATATGGAGATGACCGTTGAGCTTGGCCGTACCAAGAAATTGATCAAGGACATTCTGGGTATGGGCGAAGGTACGATTATCGAGCTGGACAAGCTTGCCGGTGAACCGGTGGACATTCTGGTGAACCACAAGCTGATCGCCAAGGGAGAAGTCGTGGTAATCGACGAAAACTTCGGTGTTCGCGTCACAGAGATCGTTTCGCCTATGGAAAGAATGAACACGATACAGTAGAATAGAGACAAGAACTAGCAGTGCGCCGGGTTCAGCTGCATCAACCCGACGCAGTTCAGTTTCTTTGGGAGGGGAAAACTGAAACGCGCGACCATTATCGCGCTGCTGCTGATGGCGACTCTTGTCACGGTTCATGCTCAATCCGACGGCACCAGTGCCCCGGCAGGAGCTGTGAATTCGACGGGAGTCCCGGGCGACGGATCCGACACAGGCGGAGCCGCGTCTCAGCAGTACGCGCCGACCAATCAGGCGGAGGGCCTTGGCCCGGCCGCCGGACAATCTGAACAGCAATCCGACCGGATTGACGAATCTCAATTGACCTTCGAGTACGCCGACGATGAAGATCCCGCGGGAATTTCTTCAAGCGACGACCCGCAAGCCCTGGGAACCGAACCCATTCAGGTTTTCGGATTCTGGGATCTGATGCGGATGATCCTGGTGCTGGTCATCGTGGTGGCCATGATATATGGCGTGTACTTCCTGCTTCGCCGAAGTAAAAAGGCTCAGGAAGACGACAGCAGCTTCATCTCCGTACTCTCCAGTCAAACCCTTCCCGGGGGCAAACAGCTTCACATCATCGATGTGGCGGGGCAGGGGTGTACTTTTTTGGTCGGCGGCGGCGGGGTGAACACGAACAACCAAAAAACAAGCAAAAACCACCACCACCAGCGTCGCCGCCCCGCCTACCTCACAAACGGTTATGGGGGGCGACCTTTCCTGTGCCTCCCACG
>CAWZYW010000330.1:0-3767 GCA_963966255.1 uncultured Salinispira sp.
AGCGATATATGCATATCGCTGGCGGTTTTTTTTGCCTCAGCTGGTTACCTCCGACCCCCGTGCCATAAGAACCTTTCCCGTCCGCACCAGTTCGATGACCCCGTAACCCTCGAGGACCTCGAATGCGCCGTCTATGCGCTCGCTGTTGCCCTGGATTTCCAGGATCACCGCGTTCTCTGATACATCCACCACGTCGCACTTCAGGGCAGTAGCGAGCTGAATCACTTCGACCCGTTCGTGATCGGAAATACCGATTTTGAACAGGGCGAGCTCTTTCTGAATGATATCCTCGTCGGTGCGGTCCTTGGCCGAAACCACGTCGACCAGTTTGTTGAGCTGCTTGAGGATCTGGTCCAGCACTTTTTCGTCCCCGGTGGCGACGATGTTCATGGTGGAAAATCTCGGATCGCTGCCCGATGATACCACCAGGCTGTCGATGTTATAGCCCCGGCGGGCGAATACCAGGGCTATGCGTATCAGCACCCCGGGCTTGTTGGCGACAAAGAGACTGATCGTGTGTTTTTTTGTTTTCGTAGCGACAGCAGTCATTGCGTAATCTCCTTCTGGTTTCGGGGCCTCAGGTGGAACCCACGGGCTTGGCCATGGCATGTTTCGGTTCTTCCAGGATCATATCCGACAGGCTTGCGCCGGCGGGGATCATGGGGAAGACATTGGTTTCCTTTTCCACCATGGCATCGATAACCACGGGTCCGTCGTTGTAGGCCAGGGCGGCGGCGACGATCCTTTTGACATCGGCGCTCCGCTTGATGCGCAGACCCTTCGCTCCGTAACTCTCTGCGAGCTTTACGAAATCCGGATTGCCTTCCATGTCCACTCCGGAGAGCCGATTGTCATAGAAGAGGCTTTGCCACTGGCGGACCATGCCCAGATACTTGTTGTTGATGATGATGATCTTTATCGGGAGCTTGTTGATCACCGCCGTAGAAAGTTCGCTGAGGGTCATCTGGAAACCGCCGTCGCCGACCACGGCATAGACGATTTTATCCGGATGTGCGAACTGGGCGCCGATGGCGGCGGGAAAGCCGAAACCCATGGTCCCAGCCCCGCCGGAGCTGATCCAGTGAAAGCGATCGTTGGTCTTGCAGAACTGGGCTGCCCACATTTGGTGCTGTCCCACGTCGGTGGTGACGATGGCCTTGCCCTCGGACTGGATGTGCATTTCATCAATGACATGCTGGGCCGAAAGCTTGCCGGTCCGCCGATACTTCAGGGGATAGGTTTTCTTCCACTTTTCGATCTGTTTCAGCCAGGGCGTCGTGTCGCCGGGGCTGACCTTGCGGAGCAGGGCCTGCAGCACGGTTTTTGCATCGCCCTGTATTGTTACGTCCATGTCGAGGATCTTGTTGAATTCCGAAGGATCGATGTCAACGTGGATTTTCTTCGCGTCGACGCAGAAGGCCTCAGGTTTGCCGATGATCCGGTCATCCCAGCGCGAGCCGATGGACATGATGAGGTCGCAGTCGGCCACCGCCATGTTGGCGTAGGCTGTACCGTGCATGCCGAGCATGCCGAGACTCAAGGCATGATCTTCGGGAAAACAGCCTTTGCCGAGCAGGGTGTTGGTCACGGGGATGTTCATGCTTTCCGCAAGCTTCATCACTTCTTTCTCGGCTCCGGAGATGACCGCGCCATGGCCGACCAGCAGTACCGGCCTGACGGCTTTTTCCAGCAGGCGGGCGGTCTTGGCGATTTCTTCTTCCTCGCCCTCGAGTTCGTAACGATAGCCGGGAAGGTGGAAATCCTCCTCGTAATCCGGGTCAATCACCGCTGAGGAAATATCCTTGGGAATATCCACCAGCACCGGTCCGGGTCTGCCGGTGCTGCATATATGGAAAGCCTCCTGCATTACCCGCGGGAGATCCTGAGGATCTTTAACAAGATATGAATGCTTGACCACCGGGAAGGAAATTCCCGAGACGTCGGCTTCCTGAAATGCGTCCAGGCCCAGGTTCCAGGTGGTGTTCTGCCCGGTAATGATGACCATCGGCACCGAATCCATCTGAGCCGTCAGAATCCCCGTGATTGTGTTGGTCGCTCCGGGTCCGGAGGTGACCAGCACCACCGCCGGTTTTCCGGTGGCCCGGGCATACCCGTCGGCCATGTGGGTCGCGCCCTGCTCATGCCGGGTGAGGATGAGCTGGACCGGAGAATCCACCAGCGCATCAAAAATGGGAATGGCGGCTCCCCCGGGAAGGCCGAAAATATATTCGATTCCCTCTCGGTGGACTACGTCGACAATAACTTCAGCTCCGCTTTTCAGGTTTTTATCCATATCTACGCTCCGTTTTCCTATGTCCTGTTTATTATTAAAACGTGGGGAATAAAGTCAATCGAATCCAGGAAAATTACTGTAAAAAATCATCATGTATTTTGGTAAAAAGTGGTTCTTACGCCTATTTATTGCGAAAAAATTACCAGATTGGCGCAATAAATTAACCCGGGGTGAATTCCCTCGGAAAATGTTTGTATATTTCATTTCGTGATCATATATTAGCTGCGAGCACCGTTTATTCATCGAAGGATTAGGATTCAGGAGAATGACATGACCCGATTGCTGGCATACCGCGAAGACATCGACCGACAGCTGCGAATTCAGATCGGCAGCGCTTTGGAGCATCTCGGACTCATTAATGACTTCGCTCCGGAACTGAGGAATCGGCTGGAAGACTATGCACTGCGCGGAAAACTGATCCGGGGCAGTTTGGTGCCTTTCACCTATGATCTTCTCGGCGCCGATACGGTCTCCAGAGAAGACCTTTTCAAAATCGCCGCCGCCATTGAGTTGTTTCAGAGCATGCTGCTCGTTCACGATGACATCATGGATCAGGACGATGTCCGCAGAGGCAAGCCCTCAATCCATGCCCAATACCGAAGCGACGGTCGCGAGGGCGGGCTTGCAGATCCGGAACACTATGGCCTCAGCCTTGGTATCTGCGCCGGCGACGTAAGCGCGTTTATTGCCTTCGGCGTACTGTCGCGTCTGGAGCTGGTTCCGCTCCTTCGCTCGAAGCTTATCAGCTTCGTAGCCGACGAAATGGTTCTGGTCGGCGTTGCCCAGATGCAGGATGTCCATCACGGCGAACTTCCTCCCAATAAGGTGAGCCTCGAAGCAGTCGAGCGAATGTATCGCTACAAGACCGGGCGCTATACGTTCAGCCTGGCCATGAGCCTGGGATCTCAGCTCGCCGGCCGGGATGATGCGTTCCGAAAAACGATCGAAGATTTCGGTGAGGCCCTGGGAATAATCTTCCAGATCGTAGATGACAAAATCGGACTGTTCAGCCCCGAAGAGAAAACCGGAAAGCCCGCGGGATCGGATCTGTACGAGGGGAAAAAGACGGTCTACATGCAAACGCTGCTGGCCGAAATCAGTGGACCTGACCGGGATAAACTTGAAGCTCTCCTGGGAAATATCGAATCCAAAGAAGACATAGGCTGGATCATGGATCAGCTGGACCGCCACGGAATCCCCGATCGGGTGGAGGCGAGGCTGAGGGAATTGTCCATCGAGTGCCGGGGCATGATCGATGAAATCGCCGCCCGGGAACCGAAATTCGCTGAAGGCCTTCGCTGGCTGCTGGATTTTAATATTGAGCGGGATTACTGATTCATAGGTTCTTCGACCTGTGAGGGCGTATACAATCCCGAATTTTTCGAATGAACCGAAATGTGATCAGCTGCCCCGGGTGCCGAGCTCGATAAAATATCGATGAAGCCTGGGGTCATCGGTCAGTTCGGGATGAAAC
>CAWZYW010000331.1:0-3764 GCA_963966255.1 uncultured Salinispira sp.
CCTGGAGGCCACGCGGACGATACGGGCTCGCGAGCCCGGATCGTCCGCGTGGCCTCCAGGCCGTCCATCACCGGCATCTGGCAGTCCATGATCACCGCGCCGAAGTCCTGCTCGCCGCACGCCGCCACGGCCTCCCGCCCATTCTCAACGACCACCGAGCGATAGCCCCACTTGCGCAGCAGCAGGCTCACGACCCGCTGATTGGTCGGATTGTCCTCGACGACGAGCCCGGGCGCCTGCCGGTCGCCCTCCGGCGCCGTGGGCGTCGATCAGAAACGCCAGGGTCTTCCTCATGTCGGAGCGGGAGACGATTTTATCTACGAAACCCTTCTCCAGCTGGAACTCGGCCCGCTGGAACCCCGCCGGCAGCTTCTGCTTCATGATGCCTTCGATGACCCGGGGACCGGCGAAGCCGATCAGCGCGTTGGGTTCGGCCAGGGTGACATCCCCCAGCATGGCGAAGCTGGCGGTAACCCCGCCGGTGGTCGGGTCGGTGAGCACGATGAACAGGGGCTGCCCCACCTGTTCGAGGAGGGCCGCCGCATGGGAGGTCTTGGCCATCTGCATCAGGGAGAAAATGCCTTCGTGCATCCGCGCTCCGCCGGAGGCGGTGAAGAGGATGCAAGGCAGACCGCGCTGAGCGGCCAGGAGGATGGCCCGGGCGATTTTTTCGCCCACCACCGAGCCCATGCTTCCCCCCAGGAACTGGAAGTTCATGATGCCTACTACGGTTTCCCGGCCTTCAATCTTGCAGACCGCGGTCTGCACAGCCTCGTTCAATCCGGTTTTCTGTACGGTTGCGCTGACTTTTTCTTCGTAATCCGGAAAATCCAGGGGGTTGAGGCTTTTCAGGTCGTCGGAAAACTCCTGATATTCACCGCCGTCGGCCAGAAACCGCAGGCGCTCGGGAGCGGATATGCGGAAGTGATGCCCGCACTGGGGACAGACGTACATGTTCTGCTTCAGCTGGTCGGCGTCCAGGTGGGCGCTGCAGCTGGGACATTTATGCTCTTTCTGGAGAAAGATCCGGTCGTCGCTCACCGAAAAATCGGTGAACTTCATTTTCTTCCCGAAAAGTCTCCGGATTATTTTACTTACCTGGGTATCGGCCATGGACTCAGTCCTCCTCGGCGAGGATGTGCTCGAGCACGTCGGTTCCGTACTCGCCGCTGCGGAAAATCTTCGAATTGATGATCTTTTTCTGCATTTCGATGTTTGTGGGGATCCCCACCAGGGTGAGCTCATCGAGAACCCGGCTCATCCGGTCCAGCCCCTCGTTACGGGTGCTGGCGAAGCAGATGACTTTGGCGATCATCGAGTCGTAAAAGGGAGATACGCTGTATCCGTTGTACAGGAAACTGTCGATGCGCACCCCGTACCCACCGGGAGGCAGGTAGTCGGTAATTTTCCCCGGGGCCTTGGCATTCACTCGGCATTCCACCGCGTAGCCCTCGAGATTCACGTCTTTCTGTTCGATGCTGAGTTTCTTGCCCGAGGCGACCTTGATCTGCTCCTGGATGATGTCCACGCCAGTGACCATTTCGGTTACCGGATGTTCCACCTGCACCCGGGCGTTTACTTCCATGAAGTAGTACTTTCCGCCGGTTACCAGGAATTCTATGGTTCCCGCGCCGCAGTATTTCAGCCCCTTGAAAAGCCGAACGGTGTCCTCCCCCATGCTTTTTCGCATTTCAGGGGTCACCACGGTAGACGGGCTTTCCTCAACCAGCTTCTGATGATTCTGCTGGCAGGAACAGTCCCGTTCGCCCAGATGCACCACATTCCCGTGGCTGTCACCGATGATCTGGATTTCCACATGACGGGGATTTTCCAGGTATTTTTCGAGATATACGGTGCCGTCGTTGAAGGAAGCGAGGGCTTCTGCGGATGCGATCTTGAGTGTACCGACGAACTCGCCGGGATCGCGGACGATGCGCATGCCCTTACCGCCGCCGCCGGATGCGGCTTTGATGATGACCGGGTAGCCGATCTCGTCAGCGGCCTTTTTGGCTGCCTCGGGATCGTCGCCCAGCGAGCCTTCCAGACCGGGAATCACCGGTACGCCGAATTTTTTCGCGGTTTCCTTGGCCTCGATTTTATCCCCCATGCGGGCGATGGTTTCGGGATCGGGACCGATCCAGATGAGGCCGGCTTTCTGAACCTCTTTGGCGAAGTTGGCGTTCTCGCTCAGGAACCCTACCCCCGGATGAATGGCATCGGCTCCCCAGAGTATCGCCGCTGAAATGAGGTTTTCCATTTTCAGGTAACTTGATTTGCTCGCCGCCGGTCCGATGCATACCGCTTTATCGGCCAGACGGACCGGAAGGGAATGGGCGTCGGCTTCTGAATAGACAACGATGGTTTCGATGCCCATTTCTTTACAGGCCCGTACCACCCGAACAGCGATTTCCCCGCGGTTCGCGATGAGTATGGACTTGATCATATGCGTTTCACCTCGAACAGGGGGCTGCCGTACTCGACCATGTCGCCGTTTTCAACGAGGATTTTGACAATTTCCATATCGAAATCCGCTTCAAGCTCATTCATAACCTTCATGGCTTCGAGAATACAAATGGTGGCGCCCGCTTTCACCGATGTGCCCTCGTCGACGAACGGAGGGCTGTCGGGAGCCGGGGAGCGGTAGAATGACCCCACGATGGGGGCGGTGATAATCTCGGCGCCCTCGGTGCTCGGACCGGAAGGCGCGCTTTCCCTGGCATCGGTGTTTACCGAGGGGAAGGTCTGGGAAGCCGGAGCGGCGCCGGCGGGTATATGGGAAAGGACGCCGCCGGAAATGTACTGCGGATCATGGCCTTTTTTCAGGGTAATGCTTTCTTCATTTTGCTTATAGCGGATCTCGGAAAGACCGCTCTCATCGAATTTATCGATCAGCTCAAAAATATCCTTTAAATCCATCCTGTATCCTCCGTCTGGTCGGGACTAAACGCTGATATTTTTCGACGTTATCAGCAGCAGGCGCGGCCTGTCAACAAAACAGGCTGATTATTCTTGAATCTGATTCAAAAAAACTGCTATTATTGCCCAATGTCTCCGCCGGGATAACAGCGATACAGCTGCGGCGGTACAAAATCCCATGCGTTTTGGAGTAAAAAAATGGCCGATATCAAGAGTTTGCTTCCCCATCGGGAACCCTTCCTGTTCGTCGATGAGATCCTGGAGTCTAATAAAGAGCAGATAATCGCAACCCGGACCTATACTTCTGCCGAGCCTTTTTTCAAGGGGCATTTCCCCGAGTATCCTGTGGTGCCCGGAGTTATTCTTGTTGAAACCATGGCACAGTGCGGCGGCGCCGGCGTGCGCATGTCCGGCGTCCTGGAAGACGGCAAGCTGTTCTTCCTGGCCACCATCGATAAAGTCAAATTCCGCCGTCAGGTCCGTCCCGACGAACTGGTCCGCTTCGAAATCAAGAACAACCGGATCTCCGCCCGGATGCTGAAGCAAAGCGGCGTGGCATACGTCGGTGATGAAGTGGCCGCCGAAGCCGAATGGATGTGCCTGGTGGGCGATGCCCCGGTCTGACGAACCATCTGCCCAACCGAATCCGATTAATATCTTCCGGCCCGATGCTTCGGGCCGTTTTTTATGCCGGAAGAACCGCTTCGTGGTGAGCGTCCGGCTGGACTCGGGAGAGATAACCGACGCCCACGCTCCGAATCCCGGCAGACTGCAGGAGCTGTACCTTCCGGATAATCCGGTAATTCTCGAGGCCAGCGACCGGCCCGGGAGAAAACTGAAATATACCC
>CAWZYW010000332.1:0-3755 GCA_963966255.1 uncultured Salinispira sp.
GTTCAGGATCTGCTCGAGGCGCTGGTCATCGGCAAAGCGAGGGGCCGATATATCCCCTTCGACGTCAACGCTGAAGGCCAATCCCTTTTCCATGGCCCGGGGGCGGTGCCGGGCTTCCAATCGGCCGAGGGTATCGGTCAGTTCGAAACGCCGGGGAACCAGTCGGAATCTGCCCTCGGAGATTCGTTCGCTGTCCAGCAGCTCGGCGATAAAGCGCTGCAGCTGCCGGCCCTCGTTCACGATCACCTGCAGGTGATTCTGCTGTTCCGTCCGGGGAACCCGTTTCTCCCGAAGGATATCCGCATATCCCAGGATAGCCTGCAGGGGGCTGCGCATTTCGTGACTCACCATTGCCAGAAATCGGGATTTCGCCTCGTTCGCCAATCGAAGGTCCTCGGTTCGCCGTGCCACCCGTTCCTCCAGCTCCTGGTGATAGGCCTGCAGGCTGTCGCTCATGGCTTTTAACTGATCCATGATTTCCACGAATTCCCTGGATAACATGTTCCGGGGGAACACCGACGGATATCCTCCGCCTTCGATGAGGCGCAGGGATTGCTGTATTTCTTTTAGGGGACGGGTGAGGGTGGTGCTGAACAGGAATCCGACGAGGGCGAAAATGCTGCCGGCGATCAGCGTGAATATGACTATGTTTCTCCGGTCATCAATAAGAGGCCCCAGGATGTCCTGCTCCGGCAGGAAGCTCCCGATGGTCCATGACCAGTTTTCGCTGGCCAGAGGAATAAACACCGCATGAAACAGCTGGTCATTGTAACGGAAGGTAAACGCGTCTCCCGCGCCGGCTTTATCCCGTGCATCGTACTGACTCACAGCAGCGGCGAATGCAGAACCGGGAAGGTCGGAGATGGACAGCAAATCATTCCTGCTGACTTCCCGGAGCTCTTCGGGTAGTTCTTCTTCCGGCAAGGCGAGGAAATTGCGGGACTCATCGAGAATAAACAGCGAACCGTTGGCGGAGAACCGGTTCTCCGCCACGAATTCCGACAGCTCTCCCAGAGTGAGATCTACGGCGATCACCGCTTCCACGTTTCCCTGGTCATCCTTGAGAACCCTGCTGGCGGTAATGCCCGGCTGCTGGGATGTGAAAAACAAGTATGGTCTAGTCCAGCGAATCGAATCCGACCGGAGGGCTTCCGAGTACCAGGGCCGGGTACGCGGATCGTAATCGTCCTCCGGGTTAAGTGCCGTTGAAACGAGGTTCCTGGATCCATCGAAATTGCGATACTCGGCGGTCCGGTTACCCACTGCATCGACCCTGATATCCTTGGTGAAAAATCCCCGGGGATCATTCTCATTGTACCGGCTGGCCATCAGGAAATCCCCATTCTCCCGTCCGATGAAAATCGCGGATATCTGGGAATTGAGGCTCATGAGGCTGTAAAAGCTCTCTTCCAGCGCGGTTCCGTCCTCCCGGTCGACGACTTCGCTGTCGGCCAGCATGCTCAGCAACGCCACCGCGTCGCTGGCGCTCAGGAGATGCCGCCTGGTGTTTTCATATATGCTTTGTCCGGATCGCTCCATAAGCTCAGTGGCGTGATTAATAAAGCTCCGCTGACTGCTTATGCCGTATATGACCAGGATGGACGATACTGCCAGGATGATGATCAGGGTGAACATTGCCGGAACTATGGTATGCAGAGACAGGCGTTTGGACATGGATCTATTGTATCAGAAAAAACTGATGGGCGGGGCGGATTTAACGTTGTTGGCGCAGATGTTCCACTGCCTGGCCCAGGCGTTCCGCATTGGCGTTGAGGGTGCTCAGAATAAGCTCCTTCCGGACGGTGTTTTCCCGCCGTTCCCGCAACTTCCTGCGCAGCTCGATAATATCAAGATGTTGCAGTGCCTTGCGCAGCAGTTCGAGCTTTTCAATGACGAAATCAAGCTGTCCCCCTCGAACGCCGTAACTTGCGATGTCCTGGAGCTCGCTTCGAAGCTCCTGCATATCCATCTCAGTGAAATAGCGCAGATCGAAACTTCCTACCAGCCAGGCGTGGTCGAACTGGGTCTGAACGAAGGACTGGATTCCTGCGATTTGGGGACTGATTATATCTTTGCTGTACAGTAAGGCGTTCATGATTCCCTCTGCTATGTTTATCGGAAGCCAATTGCCCGGGGTAGAGGAAAACCAATTGATTTTATAGTCATTCCGCAATAAAAAGCAGCCCGGGCGAAAAGCCCGGGCTGCGAGGGTAGGTAAAGGAGACCTCCTTTTCACCGATCGGGTCAGCCGATGGCTACTTCTCCTTTTTCTCCGCTTCTGATGCGGATGACTTCGTCGAGGGCCGTCACCAGGATCTTGCCGTCGCCGATCTCACCGGTTCTGGCGCCCTTGATGATGGCATCGATGGTGGGCTGGACATAGTCGTCGTTCACGGCGATTTCGATCCTTACCTTTTTCAGCAGATTCACTTCATAGGCGATACCCCGATAGGTTTCGGTATATCCTTTCTGCTGACCGGCTCCAAGCACGTTCGATACGCTTATCTTGAAGATCTCAGCCTTGTACAACTCGTCCTTCACTTCGTGCAGCTTGTGGGGCTGGATGTACGCGGTAACTAATTTCATGCTTTTACGCTCCTTCCTGTTCGGTCAATTAGAGATTCGAGAAAATCTGGAATCCGGCATACGCATCGGTGCCGTGCTCGCTGATATCAAGACCGGTGCGCTCGTCCTTTTCGTCGACCCGCAGACCCATGATGGCCTTGATGGCGAAGAACAGGATGAAACCGGTTGCCAGGGTCCAGAACAGGTAGGCGAGAACGCCGATGGCCTGCACGCCCAGCTGCTGAAAGCCGCCGCCGTAGAACAGGCCGACGACGCTTTCGTCATTCACCCCGTTGGCGAAAAGGCCCACCGCCAGGGTACCCCAGGCGCCGTTGACGCCGTGGACGCTGATAGCTCCCACCGGATCGTCGATGTGCAGAACCTTGTCGAAGAACTCGACGGAGAGCACAACCAGGATACCGGCTATGAGACCGATGATTATCGATGCTCCGGGACCTACTACCCAGGTGCCGGCGGTGATGCCGACCAGGCCGGCCAGGGCGCCGTTCAGGCTCATGGAAGGATCAGGCTTGCCGAACCATACCCATGAGACGATCATGGCCGCTATGGCGCCTGCGCTGGCCGCCAGGGTGGTGGTTACCGCGATGTGGCCGATGGTTGCGTCATTGCCGCTGAGGGTGGAACCGGCATTGAAACCGAACCAGCCGAACCAGAGGATAAACACACCCAGGGATGCCAGGGGCAGGGAATGCCCGGGAATCGCCTTTGAAACCACCTTGTTGCCCACCTTGGTGTACTTGCCGCTGCGGGCGCCCAGTACCACGGCTCCGGCGAGTGCCGCCCAGCCGCCGACGGAGTGTACCAGGGTGGAACCGGCGAAATCGTGGAAACCCATCTGAGCCAGCCAGCCGCCGCCCCAGTGCCAGTGTCCGGCGATGGGATAAATCAGCGCGGAGATGAACACCGAATACACAAGATATGCGGTGAACTTGGTTCGCTCCGCCATGGCTCCGGAAACGATGGTAGCCGCGGTGGCTGCGAACACGACCTGGAAGATCCAGTCGCGGTAAATTTCCTGCATGGTCCCCACGCCGTAGCTGGCCAGGCCCGCTGCGTCGTAGTTCAGGAAAAATGCGCTGCCGCCGATAAGGCCGCCGAGGCTGTCGCCATACATAAATGCCCAACCGACCGCCCAATAGGCGATGGCGCCGACCGAAAAGTCCATCAGG
>CAWZYW010000333.1:0-3749 GCA_963966255.1 uncultured Salinispira sp.
ATCAAAAAAAGATGGAATTTTGGTGAAATTTGCTTGTGGATAACTTGTGTAAAAAAAGCAGTCTGAATATCGATATTCTAAGTAAAGCATTGTCCGGCCGGGATCGACCGGAATTACTCAACTACCACCGCGGTACCGTACACGACGATTTCGGCGGCTCCCTGCATCATGGAGGTAGTGGAGAACCGAATGCCGATGATGGCATTGGCCCCGAGCTCATTTGCCGAATCGAGCATCCGATCCAGGCCCTGTTCCCTGGCTTCCGCCATCATTTTGGTATAATCGGAGATCTCGCCACCGGTCAAATTCTTGAACAGTGCGGCGATATCCCTGCCGAAACTCCGGGCGCGGATGGTATTGCCATACACAAGGCCGAGATGCTTGGTTATGGTTTTCCCTTTAATGGAATCTGTGGTGGACAGGATCATCGCATTACATCCTTATATGATCGGTCTGACCGGGTTTCGCTTCCCCGCTGCCAGATCGCGTTGATCAGGAATGATACTATGCCAGCGGTGAGACTGAAAAGACCGGCGATATGCAGCCAACGGGGCAGATCAATGCCGAGTACCTCGCCGCCGAAAAAGAGAAGGGACCAGATGGCATAAAGCACCGCGAAAAAGGACCCTATATACATCGGAGCCTTCCGGGACTTTCGCCGCTCGAATTCTTCGTACCACTCTTTTCGCAATGCAAGTTTCGGGAGCCCGGCGAGCTGTCGCTTGAGCTGGAGCAGCCGGACGTATTCCCCCCTCAGTCGATAGTCACCCTCGATCGAGCTCATGACCTCAGGGATCTCTTCCTCGGGGATTTCGTTGTCAACCAGTGCCTGAACCTTGAAGACAAGCTGTTCTTCTTCCGGGCTCAGCATATCGTATTCTTCCGGGCGGTTATTTTTACTTTTATTCATCGTATTTCTCCAATGCGGTCTGCAATTGTTTCCGTGCGTAATACAGTCTCGACATTACCGTGCCCTTGGGTATGTCGAGAATTTCGCTGATTTCCTGATACGAACAATCCTGAAAATGCTGGAGTTCGAGTATTTCGCGGTGCTCCGGTTTTAATTCTTCCAAAGCGGCATGTAACTGCCGGACCTGTTCATCCCTGATCAGAGCGGCTTCCGGATCCGAAGCGCTGATCTCCGGAATATCAATCGGGAGCTCGCTGTCGCTTTCCCGCCGATTCCGCTTGACCAGGTGATTTCGGGCCAGATTGCGCCCGATGGTAAGCAGCCAGGGGTAAAACGGTCTTTCGCTGTCATATCTGCCGATATTCGCATATGCCCGCATCACGGTATCCTGTATGATGTCTTCTGCGTCCGCGGAATTTCTCACCATGGACATGATGCTTCGATACAATCTGGGTATGTATTCCTCAATGCTCTTGGCAAAGTCGCGTTGATCCAGAACTGATTCCTCCCCGTTCAAGGCGCTCAATCCCGCTTGCGGTATAGCCATCATACTGGATGTACCATCAGTGCGCCGTTCTATTCAAAATCACGACGATGCATTACTTTTTTTCTTCGTTGCATCCCGGATACCCATATGCTAACATTTAATACGTGAAGCGGGCGATACTTATTCCCTTACAGTACTTCCTTATACTGCTGTTGCTTACGGCATTGATCTCAATCTATTCGATTATTGTGGGTTCAGCGGTATATGAAAATCTCTCGGAAGCATCCGGCAGCCCGCTCTTTCTAATAAACTTGATCAGCGGATTGAAATTCGGCTTGTATATCGGGGGAATTCTCGCAACCCTGGTGTCACTGAGAATGATCCTGAGATTGAAGAGCCATCGGCTCCTGGCGCTGCTGTTCCTGTTTCTGATCAGCGCGCCGATGTTTTTTTTCGGTTATTACGCCGTGAGGAACCTGGAATCCGCCCAGGTGCTCGGGGACAGTCCGGAAGTCAGCGACTTATCCCGCGGCAGTATCACCAGCTTCGACGGCGGGGCGCTTTTTTTCGAGGACAGTGAAGCGGGCCGGCTTCAGTCCGTGGTGCTGTATCATTACGCCAACGTATTACCCAATCCCCTGAATGAGAGCGACCGCAATTTTCGGCTGGCTCCCATAGAAGACGAGGCGGCTCAGCGACTCGGGTTTTTCCCGTCAGTAACCTATGACAGCCTAAGCGGCGAAATAATCATTAATCAGCGAAGCGCATACACTACTGACGGAAGGGCGCTGGTCGTGCACCCTGAAGATATCCGGAACAGCCGCTCAGCCCTTTTCGGGCAGACCGGTGTGCTGGTTGACATTCAACGCAGCATTTCACGGCTCTTCGAGACCCTTGATGACTACGCTGATGAGCTTTCGGTGCGTTATGTAGCGCTGGTTCTTTCGCTCTTGCTTTATTTGTTCAGTACCTGGGTTTTTCTTCGCCTTACCCGATGGCCGCTTATCAATTTCATCATGGCGGTACTGGTAAACATCGGCGGACTGCTGCTGACCAGAGTCCAGGATCTCTTTTTCGTCCGCGAAATCGCCGGAAGCTTCCTGCAGGAGCGGGCTATGGGATACATAGGACCGGTGCTCCTGACGTTTTTCGCTCTGCTGTTTCTTATCTACAACACATTTCTGCCAAGCGTGAAGGAATGGATCCGGGAGATTGAAAAGTGAGTGCTCTGAACCGCAAGATGCTGATCACCCAGATCATCACCCACATCGCATTCCTGTTGATCATAGTGGTGCTCACCATCATTTTTTCCCCGGATAATTTCGAAAGCAGCTTTATCGGACAGTGGTATTTCGCAAGCAGCATCATCTACTACCTTCAATACCTTATTCCGATAACCGCCACCGGCTTGATGATTACCTTTTCAATCCAGGCCCGACCCGAGGATCTGGGGCCGGGCAACTCTTTTTTCAAACTGATTCAGGGTTCCCTGATTTTTCTCCTGGCTATTATGGTGGCCTACACCCTTCTCCTGCTTCTGCTTCTTCCCTGGGCATACCAGCAGCGGGCTGACGCCCAGTTCCGCTCCGATTATATAAATCTCCGGATCGAACAGGCCATCGAATATCTTGCCGATGAGGAGTACGCCCTTGCCGGGGAAATGGTCGATGATGTGCTGAACCTGGTTCCTCAGCATGACGAAGGCGTTCAATTGTTCTGGGAGGTCCAGGAGCGCAGGCCCCAAACCCCCCAGGGCGATGCGGAGGTCCCACCGGATCCGACCCTGCCCCTTAATCTCAGCTACGGGGAAATTCTGGACCGGGCCCGGTCATTCTACGAAGCCCAGGACTGGTATTCAGCGGTTTTTTACAGCCGATTGGCCCTGGGACCCGACGAGGAGAGGAATGAGCCGGAGGCCAGGCGTATACTTTCCGAAAGCATCCGTGCCATCGCCCAGCTCGAACCTGACCAGGCGGACAGTGCGGAACGAAGGAAGTTCGAGTTAAAACAGGCTGGAGTGCGCTCCTGGAATGCCGGGGAGTATTTAAACGCATATTTCACCTTCAAGGAACTTGAGACGATAGATCCCGGCGATCCTGACCTGCGGACTTACCTCGGATACCTCATTCCAGAGGTGGAAAGCGTGGCGTTTTTCCTCGACGAAATCGACGCGGCAAATCAGGAAGACATCCGTCGCCACGTCTTTTTCCGGGTTCCGGATCTGGATCGGCTACAGAACAGTGACGACGTCCCGGCGGGTTCAGGCGAAGCCGCCGCGACAAATGAAGTGCAGCGCTTCGTGGCCGCCGAGCAGATGATGCGCAGCGCCCGCGGCCTGTATTTTATCAACCT
>CAWZYW010000334.1:0-3742 GCA_963966255.1 uncultured Salinispira sp.
CCTCTTCTTCGTCGTTGAGGTCGAACTCGACGGAATCGACTTCTTCCACGGTTTCAAGATCCATACCGTCGATTGATTCTTCATGGAGATCGGTGAGCTGGTCCTCACCCTGTTCTTCCTGAATGTCCTCGGGACCGGCTTTTACAAATACGCCGTAGGATGAGAGTTCCTCGTCCACTTCGTTGATATCGTCAAGATCCATATCCAGGTCCTGAGAATTCCTGTTGTCAGCCATCGGCGATCTCCTGGTCGAATGATCGGATAGTAGTCTAGCAAAAGTATCGGCCGAACCGAAAAAAATGTTATACCTATTCTAAATCTATAGCATGGGACATGCGCTGTCAATGTAATGGAGATTTAAGGATTCTCCGCCCTCAAGACCTCGGGGCGGCGAGCCGTTAATAAGAGGGAGATGACTGCGCGCCACCTGCTAATCGCCCTGTTTTCCGGGCTTATTGTATATCTTTTACTCATCCTGCTACAGGGACCATTCAGCTATCAGCGCCTCCGTGGACTGGAGGAATACCGCGCAGATTTGATTGAGAACCTCGCAGAACTCGAAGTCGTCGGAGAATCCCTGGAAGCCCGGTATTATGAACTCCGGGATGATCCCCAGGCGATAGTCCGCGAGGCGAACCGCATCGGCATGACGTTTCCTCAGGAGCGCATGCTCCAGCCCGAGGGCCGACAGAGGACCGTCGAAGGGATCAGCCCGGGTCAGTTGCTGAGCCTGCAGGTGCCCGGTCGGGTAAACCTCCAGGCATTCCGGGCGGCGGCTATTTCGGCCGGCCTGATCGTTCTGGTGCTGTTGGTGATCTTCGATCCTCCCACGGACCGAAACCGGCGATCTGACCGCACCGAAACCCGCAGAAAAACCGCCTCAAGTCCCGTTTCCCCCCTTTCTTCCACATTCGGTTCGGTAGGGAGCGATGTTGAGATGGGTCAGTCGATGCGGGTCCAGGTGGCGTCCCGGGAGTAGGTGTTGTCCACCCGGGATATCTCGCCATCCTCTATATAAAAGTATGAAGTGAATTTTTCTCCGATTAATAACTCTCCGTCGGCGCTCAAGCGAAATTCCCAGGACATGGGCCTGGCCAGGTTCACGATCTGGGTAGCGATGGAGTAGGGAAACAGGGAAAGGTATAGTTTGGGGGCGTTCGGCTCATCCTGGCGTACCCGCACCTGTTCGCCGTCGATGGTCACCCGGATGCGCATGCGATCGCTGCCGGAGAGATTGGCGAATCCGCTGCCGTCGGTTTCGATGGTAACCGCCCCTATGCCGGTATCTCCCTGCCAGGTGCCGGCGATAAATGACATGCTAGGCCGTTGCCATTCAACATCGCTGCCGGCCTGGGAACGGATCCCCTGAGCGATGCCGCTGCTATCCCTGTCCTCTTCAAATCCGAACAGGCCGAGAACCATGGTACGGGCACCGGAAATGCTCTGTTCGATGCCGGCGAAGTCCGAACTGTGAGCGAGCAGCAGTTCCCCGGTGGATACGGAATACATATGAAGGTCCAGGTACACCCGAGCACCGATGCGGTTCGCCTCCCCGATGATGACGCCCCGGCTGCGGGGCGGTACGCTCTCGGGGTATCGGTCGAAAAAGGCCAAGGCGTTCTCGCCAAAGGGAAATGCGCTGCGAAACGGCTGTCGGTTTTCTATCGGGAGTATGGAATAATTCTCCTCCCGGCTGATTTCCAGCAAATGGCTGGTTACCCGGTTTTCCAGGACCGATAACTCGTCGGAGTCGAAATCGGATTCGTCGTATAGAAAGCCTGCGAAGGCAAAGGTAATGCTGGACCGGGGAATCTGGGCGGAGAGGGAGGGCAGGGATACCAGAAATATCATAACGACTATAGCGAATGTGCGCAGCATCCCCTGCTTCATGGGATAAATGTACTCCTCAGCTTGAAAAAAATCCATAGCCGGCCCGGCCCTGCGGGCTCCCCCCGTTCAGCGAACCCGCCGTGCCTCGAAATAGTAGCGCTTTTCCTCTGCATCGCCCATGCTGAACGCTTTTCTGGGGAGGGCGCCATGCCGGATCACATATCCGAATAGTTCTTCCCGGGCAATTACGTTGAAAAACACCGCGATGCGGTCGTTGCGTCCCGCAGCCAGATCCCGGGTATGCTCCCAGCCGTGGATGAAATCGATTTTCGCAGCGTTGCCGCAGGGATTGGAGGTCAGATTGTTAAATGCCCGGTCGATCCTGGCCGGCGCTAGTTCGTCGGGATCCCCGGCCAGGGAGTACCAGGTATCACGGTGAAAAAAGACGGCGCCGTTGGCGTCGGATGCCAGGTATTCCCGGGCTGCGGCTTCGCCTTCCAGGGGCTTCGGTTCTCCATCCCCCAGGGAAGCAATCAGTCCGTCCAGGCCGGCATCGAATATCACCCGGTGGATGGGTTCGAAGCGTAGTCCCGGCGAGTAAATGTTCACGACTTCAGCCAGGGCATAGCGGGCGGGGTGGTTCTCGATTTCCGCCGGATCGGCGCCGGTTTGGGCGTGCTCTTTTTTTATGCCTTCCCATACCGATTTCGCTGTGGCCAGGCTGTGATTCCCGTCACCCATGGCGAACAGCAGCGGGTCTTCGCTGCCGTATCTGGCCAGGGAGGTTTTGCTGTCCGCCAGTTCAGACAGCTGCCCGGCAATAGTATTGATGATCTCGCTCCGGTCGATCCAGAAGCCGGTAAGCCGGCCCCCGCCTTCCATCAGTTCCAGATCGTAGGCCTGCTCCAGCGTCCCGCTGATGGCTTCCAGGCCTTCGATGATCTTTTTCTCACGGTCGTCGATGAGGATCATGATATGGGGCAGTTCCAGGGGAGCGTCCCTGCGGACTTTCACCCTCGGGGGGAGACGGTCGAGGATGGTTCCCTCGGTGGCCCGTATCAGACTGGTGCTGCCTTCGGAGAAATCATATGCTTCCAGGTCCCCCGCCAGCACCAGGCCCTGGCGGAGTCCCGACGCTTCGGTGCGCCGCTGTACATACATCCAGCCGCGGCCATGGGAGCGCAAATAACCTTTGTCGAGATAATCACTCATGGCTTTGTGGATCTCGCTTATCCGGCGGGGCGCGTCGTCATCTTCGAGATACACCTCGGGAAACACCAGGTCCAGGGTGCTGGGATTGTCTCCGCAGCTGGTCCGGACCCGCTGCCAGTATTCCCGATCCGAAGTGTGCTGATCGCATGCTATTACCGACCATGCAACGGGATCGACGGAAGGGGCGGGCAGAAGAATTTCGGGAACCGTAATTCCCAGTTCGGCGAGCTTTTTGTGATCAACCGGCATTGAGGCTACCTCTCTGATGAAAATAGAATTCGATGATAGTTGCTAATAAAATATCATGCAATAAG
Organism: uncultured Salinispira sp.; assembly: GCA_963966255.1. Lineage (GTDB taxonomy): Bacteria > Spirochaetota > Spirochaetia > DSM-27196 > Salinispiraceae > Salinispira. The sequence continues at coordinate 3,357 of CAWZYW010000334.1, forward strand.
CTTGAGAAGGGCTAAAAACGCCCATATACTCGAGCTATGCCGGAATTACTTCATGTTGGACCCCTTCCTCCCGCACCGGAAATTTTTTTCAGGGATGTCTCCTCCATCCTGGAGCGAAGAGGGTCGCCGCTGTCCATTGATTTTCTATCGGTATTCCCCTTCGAGGGTCGCAGCGACGGTCTGGCCTATGATGAAAAGCTCTTTGACAAGCTCTTTTCACGCCGGGAACGAATCAGGCCGGTGTTCCGCCTCGATCACCCGTTTAGGCTGCCGGGCCGGGAGGACTGGGATTCGGGGCTCGATGAAGCAGGCAGCGAAGGCTTGCCCTTTCTGGCCATGCGCCTGGCGTCGGCTGTTGAGGATATGGGCGTACTCGCCGGGGGGAA
>CAWZYW010000335.1:0-3734 GCA_963966255.1 uncultured Salinispira sp.
TTGCAACCGGACACACCACGAAGGAAATAACCGGTTATGACGGATGATGACCGAAGAGCGGAATAAATACAAAGCCGGCAGCACCAGGGGGCATGCCCTATGAGTACGGCGTTTCGATTCGGGTAAGCCCCGCCGAAAGTGGGGATAAGACCGACCATCGACGGACGCCTGGGCGGTGTCCGGGAGAGCCTCGAAGATCAGACCATGAACATGGCCAAGAGCGCCGTTAAGCTCATCAGCGATAATCTGCGGCACCCCGACGGCAGCGCCGTCGAGTGCGTCATTGCCGATTCGACCATCGGCGGAGTCGCCGAAGCCGCCGCCTGCGAAGACAAGTTCCAGCGGGAAGGCGTGGGCCTCAGCCTCACCGTCACCCCCTGCTGGTGCTACGGTTCGGAAACCATGGACAGCGATCCCCACCAGCCCAAGGCGGTTTGGGGGTTCAACGGCACCGAGCGGCCCGGGGCGGTATACCTTGCAGCAGTCCTCGCCGGACATGCCCAAAAGGGCTTTCCCGCATTCGGCATCTACGGCAAGGACGTCCAGGATTCAGACGACACATCGGTGCCCGAAGATGTTCAGGAAAAGATCCTCCGCTTCGTCCGGGCGGGTCTCGCCGTCGCATGGATGAAGGGCAAGAGCTACCTCTCCATCGGAGCAGTCAGCATGGGAATCGCCGGCTCCATTGTCTCCGAACCCTTCTTCCAGGACTACCTGGGGATGCGCAACGAATACGTGGACATGTCGGAAGTCAACAGACGGGTGATCGGGGGAATCTACGATCCCGATGAATACGAGATCGCGTACGAGTGGGTGAGGGAAAACTGCCCCGAAGGCGCCGATATCAATGCCGCCGATGTTCAGCGCAGCGCAGAGGAAAAAGACGAGATCTGGCAGTACGTGGTCAAGATGGCCCTAGTCTGCCGGGACCTCATGGCGGGAAATGAAAAACTGGACAAGCTGGGCTTTGGCGAGGAGGCAAACGGTCATAACGCCATCGCCGCGGGCTTCCAGGGCCAGAGGGCCTGGACCGATTACATGCCCAACGGCGACTTTATGGAGGCCATCCTCAATACCTCCTTCGACTGGAACGGCAAACGCCAGCCATACATCATGGCCACCGAGAACGACAGCCTCAACGGGGCGAGCATGCTCTTCGGACACCTGCTGACCAACACCGCCCAGATTTTCAGCGATGTCCGGACCTACTGGAGTCCTGAGGCGGTAAAACGCACCACCGGTCATGTGGTGAGCGGAAAGGCGGAAGGTGGCTTTATACATCTGATCAATTCCGGCCCCACGGCGCTGGACGCCACTGGCAAGCAGAAGGACGCAGCGGGGAATCCCGTCATCAAACCCTTCTGGGAAATCAGTGACGGCGAAGTGGCGGACTGCCTCAAAGCCACCGAATGGTGCGCCGCCGACGACGGTTATTTCAAGGGCGGGGGGTTCTCCACCGACTTCCTCACCGAGGGCGAGATGCCAGTGACGATGTGCCGCATCAACCTCGTGAAAGGTCTGGGCCCCTTTATCCAGATCGCCGAGGGCTACACCGTGAGCCTGCCCGATGAAGTACACGACAAACTGGACGAGCGCACCAGCCCCACCTGGCCTACCACCTGGTTCGCACCGACTCTTACCGGAGAAGGAAACTTCGTTTCGGTGTACGCGGTAATGGCGGCATGGGGCGCAAATCACGGCGCAATCAGCTACGGCCACATCGGCGCGGACCTGATCGCCCTGGCGAGTCTGCTACGGATTCCCGTCAGCATGCACAACGTGCCCGAGGAGAAGATTTTCCGACCGGCGGTGTGGAATGCCTTCGGACAGGATCGGGAAGGCTCGGATTACCGCGCCTGCGCCAACTTCGGCCCCCTCTACGGTTAAGACATTCGGGATCCGGCGCGGCACCCCCTCCGCGCCGGATCATTTTATTGTTCAGTAAGGAGTTAGTATGTTAAAAGGACTATCGCCGGTCTTGTCACCGGACCTGTTATATACCCTGGCATCCATGGGACACGGGGATGAGATCGTCATCGGCGACGGGAATTTCACAGCCGCTACTCTGGCCCAGCGGCTGATCCGGCTGGACGGCCACGGGGTACCCGAAGTCCTCGATGCGATCCTCGACCTTTTCCCCCTCGACACCTTTGTCGCCCAGCCGGTGGCATTGATGGAAGTGGTACCCGGCGACCCTACCGTTCCAACAATCTGGGATGAGTACAAGCGGATCATCTCCGCAAAGGATGAAATCTTCACAAAGGGCTCAGCCAACGTGGAAGACTCCATTGAGATGGTCGAGCGCTTCGCATTCTACGAACGGACGAAGAAGGCCTTCGCCGTAGTCGCAACCGGCGAGACCGCCTTATACGCGAACATCATCCTCAAGAAAGGCGTGGTGGTATGAAGCGCATCGCCATAGATCTCGGCGCCAGCAACGGCCGGGTGGTCGTCTGCGAAACGGGAGGGGGAAATATCGCGGATACCATGGACATCGTCCATCGCTTCCCCAGCCATACCGTCGAACTGCCCACGGGTTTACACTGGAATCTGCCGGGGATATACGAGGAAATTATCACCGGCCTGGGCCTGGCGGTGGAAAAGTACGGGGTGGAAATCGCGTCTGCGGCGATCGACAGCTGGGGGGTTGATTACTCGCTCATTGACGGCAAGGGACAATTGATGTTTCTGCCGTATCACTACCGGGACGAGCACACCGACGGTATACCGGAGAGAGTATTCGCCGAGATTATTCCCGCACAAGAACTCTTCAAGACCACCGGCGTGCAGATCATGCAGCTCAATACAATATTCCAGCTCTATGCGGTGAAAAACGATCATCCCGGGATAGTGGCTTCGGCTGACCGATATCTCTCCATCCCCGATCTGCTGACCTTCTGGCTCACCGGCGAGAAAATCAACGAGCGTTCCCATGCTTCGACCACCGGCCTTTTCGATCCGTCCACAGGAGATTGGGCCTGGGAACTGATAGAGCGGCTGGGACTTCCGAAGAATATATTCGGCCCTATTACGCCGTCAGGTACCAAAGTGGGAAGCCTGAGGGACGTGGTAAAGCGCAGCATCGGCGCGGACCACGACATCGAATTCATCACCGCCGCCAGCCATGACACTCAGAGTGCCGCGTACACCGTGGGACGGGGCGGGCAAAACGCCTTTCTCAGCTGCGGAACCTGGTCGATCATCGGTCTCGAACGGGATAAGGCCATCACAACCGACGCAGCCTATGAGAACGAGTTCTCCAATGAGGCCAGCGGATTCGGCGGGTACAACCTTCTCAAAAACATCATGGGCCTGTGGATACTGCAGGAATGTGTTGTCGAATGGGAGGGCGAAACGAGCTATGCCGAGCTCATCGACGCAGCCTCGGATTGTTCTACCCCTGAGGTACTCATCGACGTCAACGATCCGTTGTTTATGAAAGCCCATGAACAGGCCGGGCCGATGACCGGGCGGATAAACGCTTATCTCAAAGAACGCGGCGGAACGCCCATCAGAATCCCGGGAGAGTTCGTCCGGCTCATCGTCGAATCGCTTGCCGATTACTACGGCAAAACCGTCGTGCAGCTGGAAGAGATCAGCGGGGTGAAGCTCGACCGAATCCATCTCATCGGCGGCGGTTCAAAAAACAGCCTGCTCGCCCGCCTTACCCAGGAAAAGACCGGCGTGGAAGTCATCGTCGGCGAGGGCGAAGCCACGGCGGTGGGCAATGTGAT
>CAWZYW010000336.1:0-3727 GCA_963966255.1 uncultured Salinispira sp.
GACTCGGTACCGCCGAGTTCAATCGCAAGCTCTCCAATCACCCCATAGGACTGTCGATACACCAGCAGTGGAACGTCGACAGCAGAACAGAAACTCAACAGTAGATCGATATCCGCCTGGGACTCCCGGGCAGAACGGATACCGTGATCGATGTGAACCGCCCGCAGGGCCCAGCCCAGATTCTCGAGAGTTTCTCCGGCGGATGTAAGACAATGAAGCAGGGCCATGGAATCCCGCCCGCCGGAAACAGCGACCCATAGAACCGGGTGAACCGAGCCGGACGTATCAACTGCCGGCGGAATCTGCGAGATTACCCGCCGCGTCAGCGCTTGCCTGTCAGGCCCGGGCATCCCTGGGAACCCTGGCGTTAATTTCGCCGATGGCCTGATCGAAATCCGCAAAAGGCAAAGAAAGAATCCAGTCGGAAAGCCGGTTGATGCTTTCATCCAAAAGCCGACGCTCGCTCTCGCCGGGTACGCCGAGAACATGGGAGATTACATCATCTTTCGATTCCGGACGTCCGATGCCGATATAGAATGGCCAGAACTCCCGATCGAGATACGCGACAATGGATTTGAGACCGTTGTGCCCGGCGGTACCACCGCGTTTTTTCACGCGCAGGGAACCGGGATCCAAATCGAGCTGATCCACCGCCACGGCGAATCGCGTGCGATGGCCAAAAGTCCTTAACAGATGCGGTATAACCTTTCCAGCGCGATTCATATAGGTGAGAGGTTTTACCAATACCAGGGTCTCAAAGGAAAGCTGATCAGTATCCGGTGCGCTGTTTCCGAGCTGCCGATATATGTCCCGGACATCGATCCGGGCAATGGAGAACGGGGAAAAAAATCCGCGACGGAAACGGAGCCCCAGGCGCTCGGCCAGGTGCTCTACCAGCCAGAATCCTACGTTATGCCGGGTATCGCGATATTCCACCCCGGGATTTCCCAGACCAAGGATGCAAAGCACCGTCTGTTCGGATCGCTTGCTGCGGGTATCGCCAGCTAAAAAGGCCGAGCCACGGCGCGTATGGCTACCATGGCTCGGTTCATTGGGAGAAACAGAAAGGGGGTCTTCGCCCGAGTGATTACTCTTCAGACTCTTCCTCTTCAGCTTCTGCTGCGCCTTCCTCACCTTCTTCGGCTTCCTCAGTTACTTCGGCCTTGGCATGAGTCACCGCCGCCACGACCTGATCACCATTGGTGAGCACGTGTACGCCTTCGGGAACTTCGAGCTCGCGAACGTGAATTGCCGAAGTGGCACCGAGATTGGAAATATCGACTTCGATGGAAGACGGCAGGTCTTTAGGCAGACACTCGATATCCAGTTCGTGAAGAGGGGCTTCGAGAATACCGCCTTCGCGCACACCGATGGGAGTGCCGTGGACATGGAGCGGAACGCGGGTTTTCAGAGACTTGCCCTTTTCGATTTCGAAGAAATCAAGATGCATCAGCTCTCCGCGGACAATATCGCTCTGGTAATCTTTTACCAGGACCTGAACTTCCTCTTTTCCGAGCTTCAGGGTGATGATTTCGCTCTCGGTGATGTGCTTGAATACCGTTTTGAATTCCCGGCGGTTCACCAGAATATGCTTGGGCTCCGAATGCCCATATACCACCGCTGGGATCAGGCCTTCGGCCCGAGACCGCCGACTTTCGGCGCTGCCTTTTCCGCCGCGGGCTTCCACATGCAATACTTTATCAGCCATTTAAATTCCTCCAGAAGAATGCGCGACCCGGCTGGGCGCGCTGACTGGGATGGGAGGATTCGAACCTCCGCATGCCGGGATCAAAACCCGGTGCCTTAACCACTTGGCTACATCCCATCAGAAAATTGAGACGTAACCATATCGTAAAAACGTCGCTCATGTCAAATGCTTTTACCGGAGAGTCATCCGGTTCTAAATCATTGTCAGGATAGCAGATAGAGGAAGGTAGGGGTGGGCCGCAGCCTCAGTCGTCGAAATCGCCTTCGACGGCGTCTTCATCGTTTTGCGTGTCAAACGCCATCAGAATTTTATCCTGGAGCTCGGTGCGGAATTCCGAGTTTATCGGATGAGCGACATCCTTGTACTCTCCGGTTTTCGTCTTCCGGCTGGGCATGGCGATAAAAATTCCGCTTTTCCCCTCAATTACTTTCACATTGTGGACCACAAAGCAATCATCAAATGTGACGGTCACATAGGCCTTGAGTTTTCCCTCTGAGCTCACCCGCCGTACTCGGATATCAGTGATCTGCATTCTCATCTCCTTCTCGTTGAAGTACGCGATCCGAACCGGACTGTAGTTTCGGCGTGATACTATCGTCGTAGGTAAAAGTATAGGGAATGGGGATTTATCTGTCCAATAAATTACTCACGAAAGTGACAGCCGAGAGAACGGGTGTTCGCGCTGGCTGCCCGCGCAATTATGGTGGCGGTGAGAACCGAATTGCGCAATTCAATGATTCCGTGGCTGGCCCGGGCTTCTTTATAAAATTTTTCGATGCGATGGCTGTAGTAGTTTAGGTCCGACAGGGCCCGATCGAGTCGCCGGTCGTTCCGCAGGATGCCTACGTAGTTCCACATGGTGGTTTGAATATTCTGAAGATCGTGGGCGATAAGCAGGGGATCGAAATCGACTTCCCGCTTCGGATACACCCATGCGGGGATGCTCTCCATCAGGCCAGCTTTAATCCGATATTCCTTTTTCACGATGTGCTTTGCCGCCCTTGCACCGTAAACCAGGCCTTCCAGAAGGCTGACGCTTGCAAGTCGGTTGGCTCCGTGTACCCCGGTACCGGCGCTCTCGCCCACCGCGTACAGGCCATTGATCTCGGTGCGACCGTTGATGTTGACTTTGATTCCGCCGCAGAAATAATGAGCCGCGGGCACCACGGGAATAAGGTCCTTCCCCGGATCGATCCCGTGCTCTGCGCATTTGGCCACGATCGCCGGGAACCGGTCGGCCACGTCCACTGAGATATCCCGGGCGTCCAGATATACAAAGCCGGTGGAGCTATCCATCTCGTTGTAAATGGCCCGGGCCACTTCATCCCGGGGAGCCAGGTCCTTCAGTTCGGGATGATAGCGCTCCATGAAATATTCACCCTTTCGATTCATGAGCCGGGCGCCCTCGCCCCGAAGGGCCTCGGTCATCAGGAAACGCTCGGCATCCCGATGATACAGGGTCGTCGGATGAAACTGGATGTATTCCGCGTTGATGATTTCGCAACCCGCCCGATATGCCATGGCGATACCGTCACCGCTGGCTCCCCGCGGGTTGGAGGTGTGCAGGTACAGATTGCCTACCCCGCCGGTGGCGATAACCACCGCGGGTGCGAAAAGCCGCTCAATATTGCCGGTGTCCGAGCGAAGGACATAGGCTCCCAGTACTTTTCGCCGTTTGTATTTCTGCTGAGGGTCGCTGCTGTGGTGGGTATTGGTAATAAGATCCACGGCGAGCATGCCATCATGGAAACTGATGGTATCGATTTTTCGAGCATAGGCCGTGAGGGCATCCTGGATGACCCGACCGGTTTGATCTTTAGCGTGGAGAATGCGCCGAAGGGAGTGGGCGCCTTCCCGGGTGAAGTCATATTCACCATTGTCCAGGCGCTCGAATCGCACCCCGGCTTTATCAATCAGCAAATCCTGAACGACTTTTGGACCTTCTTCGGCGACGATTGCCACCGCCTCAAGATTGTTGACGCGGCCGCCTGCGGCCATGATATCTTCAGCCAGCAATTC
>CAWZYW010000337.1:0-3723 GCA_963966255.1 uncultured Salinispira sp.
TCGGGCGCGCTGGTGAGGTTCGGGGACAATGCCGTCCGGGTTTCCGATTATGTCGGAGACGTTTACGGTTGGGATCTGGGTCAGGCGGGTCGGCTCATCACCTGGGAAGATTTCTCTCCGCCTCCCAAGAATGCCTACCTGCCGCTGTATGGAATGGTCCTCGGCGATGAGCAGAACGCCTTCGCCGGTTATGCCAGCTCCGGTGCCGAATATCTGGAAATCGTGGCGGTCCCGGAGGAGCAGATCACATACTATACCCAGGCCTATCCGCGATTTGTATACAACCGCCTGTACTTTCAGGTCTACAACCGCAACGGCGACGGGTACTTCCGCACCCTTGAAAACCGCAATTCCTTCGATGCTGAGTTCCGCTACCGGTTCCTCACCGGTACCGAAGCCGACTACCCGGGAATCGCCCGGGCTTATCGGCGCCATCTGGAAGACAACGGCCTGCTTCCATCCCGGGCTCCCTCAGCCGGAAGCGGGGACATACCCCTGAGAATCGACTTCATCATGGCAGACCAGCGCAAAAGCATCATCGGCCAGGCCCATGAGGTGACCACCACCATTCAGGACGTGGACGCCATCGTCGACGATCTCCAGTCGTCGGGAATCGAAAATCTTTCCCTCGGCCTGATCGGTTACTCCCGGGGAGGGAGCGTGCTCTTCCGCCCCGGAAGGGTGAACCTGCTCGGCGAGCTGGGCCGCAGCCGGGATTTCGAAGCGGTTATCGGGGAACTTCGGGAGGAAGGGGTTGATATTTCATTCAGCCGGGAATACGGCCTCATCGGTGAGGGACAGATCCTACCCTGGGGCAATGCCCTGCGCAGCGCCAGCGGCTATTACGTCGAACGGCGCACCTTCGAAACCAATGCCCCGGTAAACCTTTTCTACTTTGCCCGTCCCCGGCGGATCGTTGAATGGGTGGAGAGCGAGGTCCGGCAGATGGAAGGCTTTCCGGTAACTTCGGTATCCCTGGGGGGATTCCCGGAGATGCTCCACAGCGATTACGCCACCGGCAACTTTCTCAGCGCCAGCGATATCATGGAATTATATACCGGGATGTTCCAGGGAATGGAAAGCGATCTGGACCTGGGGATCAATCTGTATCAGCCCAATCAGTATCTCTGGCCCTATACCGATCGTTTCCTGCATGCTCCGGTGTTTTCCAGCCAGTATCTCATTGAAACCGATACGGTACCCCTGCTGACCATGGTGCTTCAGGGAAGCATGGACCTGTTCGCCCGCTACTCGAATTTTTCCTTCTACAGCACCCAGGATATACTGCGGATGATCGACTATAACGTCTATCCCAGCTTTCTGATCACCGAAGAGTCGGCGACGCTGCTTTTATCGACCAATTCATCTGATAATTATTCGAGCCAGTATGAAATCTATCGCGATCTCATTTTAGAGGTCTACGGAAAGGTCAACGCCGTCCTCAGGGAAGTTAAGGAAGCCCGCTGGATCGATCGGCAGGTCCTGGCCGACGGGGTTATCGTCAATGAATATGATAACGGCACGCGGGTTGTCGTGAATTACACGGCAAACCCTTTCGAATATCAGGGCATTATAGTGCCCGCGGAGGAGGCGAGGGTGTTCGCCTCCGGGAGGAATTAATATATATGAGTGCGCATTCGCGGAGAGAAAAAATATCGGGCTACGCCTTCCTGGCGCCCTGGCTGATAGGGTTCTTCCTGTTCACCGTATTTCCCCTTATCTATACCTTCATCCTGAGCTTCAACGATGTTCAGCTGACGATTCAGGGATGGGAAACCACCGGAGTGGGGCTGGCGAATTACACGACGGTGCTGTTGCGGAACACCGAGTTCGTGCCCGGGCTTATTGATTTCGTGCTCACCGAGCTGGTATATGTGTCGGTTATCCTGATCATCTCTTTTATCCTGGCCATGGTCCTGAACCGGAACCTTCCGTTCCGCCTCGGGTTCCGGCTGATTTTTTTCCTGCCGGTAATCATACTCTCGGGCTCGGTGATGACCCAGCTGATGGAATCCGGGACTACCCAGATGGTACAGCAGATCAGCGATCTGTTCCTGCTGCGTATAATCAATGCCTACAGCCCGCTTCTGGCCGATGGTCTTGAGCTGTTGCTTGAGAATTTCATCATGATTCTATGGTTCACCGGGATCCCCATTATACTCTTCCTCAACGTCATCCAGAAAATCGACCCGAGTGTCCTGGAAGCAGCCCGGATCGACGGAGCTTCGAGCTGGCAGATCCTCTGGAAGATTATTATCCCCATCGTCCGGCCCGTGGCCCTCACCGCGTCAATCTTCACCATCGTGCAAACCGGGCTGTTTCCCATCAACCCGGTAAACGAAATGATGCGGGAAGCCTCGTTTAACACCGCAACGGGATTGGGCATCGCCAGTACCATGAGCTGGATTTACAGCCTCGTCCTGCTGGCGCTGATCGGCATCGCCTTCCTGCTGCTGCGGGAGAGAAAGGAGAACCGGGTATGAGTTCCGAAACCAAGAACATAAAAAAGGCCCTGCTCTCCCCGGGCAATCCGCTGATCCGGACCGGGCGACACCTTTACTTCAAGGAAATGACCGGCGACGGCATTATCACCAAGTTGCTTCTGATGGCCTTTCTATTCGCCGTGGCCTACGTGTTCCTGTTTCCCCTGATCAAAATGATAAGCATGTCGCTGATGAGCGAGGCCGACCTGATCAACCCCGAGGTGGACTGGATACCCCAGAATCTCACCTTTCGCAGCTATCGGATTGCCGCCGGGGTCCTGGAGCTCCAGCAGACCCTGTTCAATTCGCTGTGGTACACCAGTCTGCTCGCCGTGGTGCAGACGATGGTGACCGCAACCACCAGCTACGCCTTCGCCCGCCATGATTTCAAGTTCAAGCGCTTCTGGTTTTTCATGGTGTTGATGTCATTTATCATCCCGGTGCCGGTGCTGACCATTCCCAAACTGATGACCTTCATCACCGTACAGGACGTCACCGGAATCAGGATGATCGGTTCCGTCTGGCCCCAGCTGCTGACCACCCTCGGGGGGCAGGGGGTCTATTCCGCGATACTGATTCTCATTTTCTACAATTTTTTCCGGATGATTCCCCTGAGCCTCGATGAAGCGGCCCGGATCGACGGGGCGAGCTCCCTGCAGGTCTTTTATCACATCTTCCTCAGGCTTTCGATACCCACCATGCTGACGGTATTCCTGTTCAGCTTCATCTGGAACTGGAACGAGACATTTATCACCGCCACCTTCGTGCGCAGCGGCATCAAGCTGATTACCATGCAGTTGGCGGTATTCGACAGTGCCTTCGCCAGGATCGCCGGCTCCCTGCCGGAAATGTCCGATGGCGCCCGTATCAACGAAGCCTATAAAATGGCAGCCACGGTAATCGCCATCCTGCCGCTTCTTTCCCTGTACGCCTTCGTTCAGCGGAAATTCATCCAGGGCATCGAGCGCACGGGCATTACGGGAGAATAATATGAAAATGAAGCGAGCCGCCGGCAATTGGACGCCGGCAATTCTTCTGCTGGTTTCTGTTTTGGTTCTGCTTTCATGCGCCGGGCAGCCGGAGCCCGAGGGCAGCGGCGGATTCGCCACCGGCAGCATGAGCCCTTCCGGCGCCGGCACCGTTTCCGGTTCGGATACCGGAAGCGGCGCTGCCGCCGGTGATTCATCGGCCGATACCCCAACGGAACCGGTGTGGGAACCTGTCTCTTATACACATCTCC
>CAWZYW010000338.1:0-3722 GCA_963966255.1 uncultured Salinispira sp.
AGATGTACAAGAAGGAAATCGCAAAGATTTTCGCCTGATTCAGAAAACATCAACCCGTGAAGTATCGATGGAGTGGCGGGCCCGGTTCGGGTCCGCCACTCAGCTCAAGCCCGCCTTTTGCATCAGCGCCTTAATCAAAAACGCCAGACCATATGCATCGGTATCGCAGTACTCGACCACTTCCCGGGCGAAACCGCCCGGATCCCGGCGCACCTGTGAGGCATAGGGATCCCATTCACTTTCCACCAGCAACTCAGGATGCATCAGATAATAATAACCCACGAAGGCATCACTTCCGCTGGATACCCGGGAAGAATCGTAGTCATGCTCCGTCAGGATGGGCAGGAGAATTTTCAGACTGATTTTGCCCGACTGATGGGGATGATAATAGGCGAATTCGGCGAAGGGGGTCTGCAGGTCCACCAGCCGCTCTATCACCGCTTCGAGCTTCGGGGCGAGATCAGCCAAAGAGGCAGCGAGGCGTGAGATCACCGCCCGCTCGAAATGGATTCCGTACACCAGCACCGAACCGCTTTTCCCGATGTCACGAATAAGCTGGGCAGCCATTTCCCGACGCCGATCTTCACCGGGAGGCATGTAGTAATGATCAAGACGGGTCACCGTCAACGTCCGATCCATCCGGTACAGGGAATACAGGAACGGCGCGTGTTCCCATATTCCGACTCCGGACCAGCTTGGAAGCGCCTCGAGAAAGCATTCGAAATCGATGAAATACAGCGGCCACTCGAGTCCTTCGAGAAACCTGCGCAGGGCGGTAACATCGATATGCTCTTCCCCGGTTTTTTCCACGCGGTGCTGGATCCAATGCTGAGCCTTGAGTTTTTCCCGCAGCGGGGATTTCACCTGGTCGAGCTCATCAACCCAAAGAATGCCCTGCTCACTCAACTTCCGTGACAATCCGCCGGATTTATGGAGATTGTGAATACTACCCCAGTCATTGGCTTTCGGTTGGTCGTCGGAACAGAGATCGCAATATTCGCTGCCGCAAGAGGGAAGCTCATCCGCGTCCAGGGCCTGGAGGATCCCCTGCAGCTCCCCGTCGGCATCCTGACGGATGAATTTATGCCGACGTTTTTGCCTCATCGGGCGGTAGAACGGCTCATCGCTTCCCGACCGGTCGCGGTTCAGCAGCAGAACCGAAATTTCATCGGGCCGAACTCCCAGAGATTCCAGGCCCTGCAGGTTCCAGCCCGCCTCACGGACATATCCGTCCTTGATCTTGGAAGCGCTCTTCGCAAGCTCCAGGATTATCATACCGTCGGGATTCCTCAGCAGCCGATCGATGCGAATCAGCCGATTGCCGCAGCGAAAAAAGCCGTTGACCAGGGCGGGGATTCGTTTTTCAGAGAAATCCTCAAGAGCCCGGCGGCTCAGAGCGAGAATATCCTCCAGATCGCAGGGAGACTGTTCCATGACGCATGCCATAGAGCCGGGAAAAATAATCTCTGAATCGGGGACTTCTGCGGAAAAGGCCCGGATATAGGCCTGTTCCAGACGATAGCGCTCCAGGAATTGATGGGTTGCCGCCGATCCCGAGGGATATTCGAGGAAATCCTGGGGACCCACCGGCCGCCGGAGTCCCGAGCGGGAATCCAGGCGCTGCCGCAATTGACGCAGGCAGCGCCGGCCGACGGTCAGGTCTTCATAGCTGTACAGGAATTCCATGGCGACCGGCGCTTAGGAAAAAATCAGGTCGTAGGCGTCGGTGGCGATCTGCAGTTCCTCGTTGGTGGGCACCACCAGGATGGTTACCGGCGAATACTCGGTGGAGATAATTCCGAGCCGGGGACCGTTTTCCCGGTTCTTTTCGATATCGATGATGATGCCCAGGTTCTCAAGCCGTCGGCAGATCCGCTCGCGGACATCGATGTCGTACTGGCCGACCCCGCCGGTGAACACCAGTAAATCGACCTTGACCAGTTCGGCCATATATGCGCCGATGTAGCGCCGGACCCGATGAGCGAAGACTTCGAGGGTTTCTTCGGCGTTCCGGTCGCCTTTGGCCACCGCATCCTGCAGATCACGGAAGTCGTTGGAGATGCCCGAGAGGCCGTATACACCGCTCTTCTTATTGAGCAAGGTGTTCACTTCTTCGGGGGTGTATCCCCGGTCGAGCAGATAGAAGATGATGGCCGGATCGATATCCCCTGAACGGGTTCCCATAACCAGACCTTCCAGGGGGGTGAAGCCCATTGATGTGTCCACTGACTTGCCCTGGGAAATCGCGGTGATCGAAGCCCCGTTCCCCAGGTGGCAGCTGATGACGTTGGTATTCTCAATCGCCCGTTTCACGTGCTCCACCGCCACCCGGTTTACGAATCGGTGGCTGGTACCGTGAAAACCGTATCGCCGGATTTTGTACTTATCGTACAGCTCCCGGGGCAGACCGTACATATAGGCGGAGGGCTGTATTGTCTGATGAAATGCCGTATCGAATACCGCGACCTGTGCAACGTCGGGAAAGAGCTTCATGGCCTCCTGAATGCCGGTCAGGTTGGCCGGATTGTGCAGCGGCGCCAGCTCAATGTTTTCCTCGATGGCTTTGAGGACATCGGCATTGATGATGACCGATTCCGCGTATGATTCTCCGCCATGAACCACCCGATGGCCAACGCCTTTTATCTGACTGGCGGACTTGATGAGCCCCTTCGCGGAGTCGATGAGAGCTTTTTGCACCAGGTCCATCGCAACCGAATGATCGGGGATTTCCTGCTCAAGGTAGAACTTTTGATCATCGGGGGTCTTCTGGGTAATCATACCGGTGCCCATGCCGATACGCTCGACGGTTCCCTTCCCGAGACTGTTGCCCGTAGGCATTTCATACACTTCGTATTTCAGGGATGAGCTCCCGCAATTAATAACCAGTATAGCCTGACCGTCCAAATCGTTCCTCCGGATGCCGCGATGTTCTTTAGTTTACAGTATAGTGTAGGTCGCTGAATTTTTGACCCCCGGATTGTAGCATTGCACTACCATATTGTACAGCGAGATAGTACATTTGGATGATGCCGGCACACATCAGTCACAGCCTCTTCGCTTTGGATCTGCTTGAAGGCCTGGAACTTTGTCGCGATGACGGAGATCGGTCCCGAGCATCGGCTCTCCACCTCGGGGCCCAGGGTCCGGATATTTTCTTCCACAACCAGCGGAGGATGCCGTCGGGACTCCTGATCGGTTCGGTACTTCATCGAAAAGGTTACGGTTCGGTGGCCGCCCGGATGTTCGAATACTGCCTGACCCGGGGCCTGGACAGCAGGAGCCCCGAAGGAAGGTATCTGCTGGGTTTTATCAGCCACGGCATACTGGACCGCTTTTTGCACCCCTATATCAATTACTTCGGCGGATGGGTGGATAAGGATGATCCGGACAGCGAAGCATACCGCTATTGCCATCCTTTCCTTGAGCGCATTCTCGACCTGGCCTTCGCCGTCCGGGCCATGGATCGGGAACTTCTCCCGGCTGCCGGAGCTCATGCCGGCGGCCCCGGCGAACCCACTTGGGAAAGCCGGTACGATGAAACAGAAATGGCAGACCAGCCTCTGAACTTCTTCGATTTCGCTGGAAAATTCGATGCCGGGGAGAAAATGCCCGGGGAAATCCCTGGGATGCTGATGTTTGCCTTGCGGGGCAGCTATCACCGAATGTCATCCGACGAAAAGCTCCCGGACAGGATCGCCAATGCCTATGCCGACAGCAGGGGT
>CAWZYW010000339.1:0-3722 GCA_963966255.1 uncultured Salinispira sp.
GGCTTACATCATCCTCGAAGATGTCACTATCAGGGGAAGGCGCCGTTGAATCAAGATCCAGATCAGCTGGGTCCAAATCGAAATCCAGATCGGATTCATCAATATCCAATGAATCGCCGCCTACTGCGGAATCATCGAAATCCATAGGCTCATCGATATCGAAAGACTCATCAATATCGAACGGCTCATCTTCAGCAGGCGGATCATCAGAACCGAATGACTCATCGAGTTCCAGTTCAAGTGATTCGTCAGTCTCAAGGGTTTCAGCGGTATCGAAGCTGTTTTCTTCTGTCTCTGAACCGAATTCGAAGTCCTCGTCCAGGGACAGCCCGCTGTCTTCGAGATCATCATCGAAAGATGGTACTTCCTCTGGCACGTCTCTTCCGCTCACATCGGCGATGCCAACCAGATCTTCTCCGGAATCATCGAGCTGGGGAAAATCCATTTCACCGTCAAGACCGCCGATATCGGCGAAGTCGTCCATCGAAAGGTTCAGAACGGTGGAACTGCCGTCGGCGGATTCCCTATCTTTCAGGGGCAGATAATTCAGGTTGTAGCTGGCCGCCAGGCGATACACTTCATCACTTTTGAATTCTTCGGGGATGCGGACCTCGAGATTATACCCGGCTTCATCAAAGCCCTTTCGCATTACATGGATCGGATCGGAGATGGTGAGGGCAAAGTGGGGACTGTACAGGAACATAAGCATGAGCACCAGGGCGATAATCAGGAAAAAATATCTGAGATTAACGATGGCTTCTTCGGCATTCAAGTGCCGAAGATCCATGTACACCTCAAGGTCTCCTTCGGCGACATAGCCGTAATCCGAAGGGGCCAGGATCTCACCGTCGCCCAGGGCGTCATAGCGGATATGCCCGTCCTGCCGGACCTGCAGGATTATCGGCACCGCCTGGGCGAAGCGGGCCAGCTCGCCGTTGCGGGCTCCGCTTGCGTAATTTCCTGACTCAATATACTCGATGATCTGTACCGCCGACTCCTGATACAACAGGTCCACATCGGGAGCGGTAAGGAAGCCTTCGACTACGGCGAACAGCAGCAGAGTCAGCACCAGGGTGGAAACCGCCATGGTAGCGATTCGGGCTACGTGGCGCTGGGCCATCACCGAATCGGCATTCTTGATACGCCGGAAGATCTTCAACACCCGCAGGAGTCGGAGCACCCGGGCGATGCGGATGGCTTTCACAACTTTGAGAATGTTCAGCAGGCTTCCAAAGGCGAGCACCGCACCGGAACCGGTAATCAGCGCGAACAGTTCCGGTCCTGAGTTAAAGAGAAGCAGGGGTATTGATGCGAGAAAATCGATCCAGCCCCGCTGTTCCATGAAGTATCGCCCGAATTCCCCTTTTGATATGGCGCTGATTCCCCTGGCGAAGAATTCGGCGGTGAACATCAGATCGAAGGCGAATCCGGTGATAATCAGGATCCGCCGGATTTCCCAGGACCAGCCGGCGAGGACGGCGTAGTCTTCGAGAAAGGTCTGGATTAAAACCAGGACGATGGCGAACAGTATAAAGTTTTCAAAGAATCGGGTCAGTCTGCTCTGCATTCTCACTCCTATGCCGGCCTTGGGCTAAAACCGCACCGAGTTTTAGCTTTGCCAGTCACTACCAGCCATTCTCAGCGGCGATCATATACATCTCATCGAGCATCTTTATATCGAATCCGTAGAACTTATAATTACGGCGGGCGATATTGAGCCAGCTTTTATCAGGCGTATCGGCTCCCCGGTCTACTTTTATGCCCGGCAGGTACTGCTTTGCCCGGGCGGCGAGGACCGCGGCGATCCGTCCTGTGGTTTCGACCTGAGAGTTTTCAAGAAACGACACATTGGAATTCACCGCGCTGGAAATCACCTGGGGCGGAAGCATCGTAAGCTCGCCCTTGAGCTGATCGACGAGAGTCCTTGCGTAATTGTTACTGATCAGACCGCTGCGGCTGTCGATGGTCGGATCTTCGGCTCCGGAGCCCATGGCCTGGACAATGGCCCGTAGAAGAATGGTCACTTCGACGTAGGACTTTATTTCTTCCTTGCTCATTTTCAGACGTTGCACCTTGGTAAGTTCGAAGTAAATGTGCCGATGCATGCGGAAAGCTTCATTGATATATTTGGTTGAAAAATCGTAGTGAAGCGCGGTATATGGTCCGGAGAACGCCCGGCGCATCTCCATTTTCCGCAAGTTCTGCTCCAGGAACCTGAGGACCTGATCCTGAATAGTGCTCGGACGGGTCTGCTGCTGCCTGAGAAACTGGACGAAGGAAAAGTCGATCCTCTGAACGATTCCTTTTAAGGCGGGAAGAAGCCGCTCATTGGTCATCTGACTCAGGATGGATTGGAGAAGTTGCTGGATTTGCTCCAAAGGCATGCCGGGGAAAAACGCCGGAGACATCAGCGTCGGTCCCAACTGCTGAATGTTTCCCGACAGGAACTGAGAAACCTGTTCTTCCTTTTGCAGCGGGGTATACTGCTTGAGAGCGGGATTTGCCAGAAGGCGGTGTATAAACGCCGATGCACGCTGCTGGTTTTGGTTCATATTCATTCCCTGTTGGGGTTAATGCAAATACTGTATAAAAAGTATAATACATCAGGAATGAAACGCTACACAAGCGACAAAGTTTTTCATCAGCGGTTCCCGCTTCCGCGATTGATGATGTTTCTCCTCCTTGTACTGTTCTCTCCGCTCCTTGGTGCGCAGAGTACCCTGCCGGTACTTGGCATCGACGGGAATCTCGTTTATCCCGATGAAGCCCCTGAAGAATTATTTTCCTATGAGATCGGAGACGCGGAAATAGATTTCTTCCTGCTTGGCAGCTGGCAGGCGAACCTCGGATTCGCCGCGGGCCTCACCTGGCTTCCCCAAAGCGGCGGGGGCTTCGAGATTCTTCCCTACCCGCCTTCGGATTTCGCCTCCACCCCGCTGAGCAACGAAGTCGATCTGCTCGTTTCGCTGTGGATAGATAATCAGTTCTTTTTCGAAAGCAGTTTTCGCTCAGGTTTCAGCGACAACAGCATCCTCGCCGGCTATTATGGGGAGGGGATCCTGCGGGAAGCGAAGGTCGGAAATACCGATATCGGCATCGGCGAGTATCCCTACCTCCCCCTGGCCGGAGGCATCACCGGAAGCCCCGGTCTTTCAGCTGCCCTGGCAGCTCCATCATCGCTTCATGAAATTACCCTCCGTTATGAAACCAGCAGCCAGGTCTCCAGGGCATTCACCGGGAACCGGGAAATCCGTACGCGTCGGATCGAAATCGACGGGTTTATCGCCGGCAGGCATTTTCTGCTGCCGGACCGCAATCTCGATTTTCTGGAAGTATATCTGGAAGCCGACCGCTTCGACGTTACATTCGGAGAGGCAAGTGTTCAGGACGCTTCGGGCAAATGGTATCGCCGTCTGGCCGAAGGCTCGGACTACGGTTTCGATGATGACAGCGGAGAACTGAGACTCTCGGCGGCGCTGCCTATCGGCAGGGTTATCGTCTACTACGAAAAAAGCGGTAACGCCCCGGGCACGACAGCAGGCGAGATTCCGATTTATGCGATTTCCGCTGACGGCAGCATTGATGTGGCATCCCCGGTAATTTTCCACTATAACGGCAGCGGGGGCAGTTTCGAAACTGACTTTGTGAACTCCCTCGACGCCGCTCTGGGATCAGTGGGTCTTCAGGAAGGCGATTATCAGATCGATATCGACGTGCATAGC
>CAWZYW010000340.1:0-3718 GCA_963966255.1 uncultured Salinispira sp.
GCCATATTCCGCCGGTCCAGTTCGGCGGCGACGTTGAGCATCGCCCGTTTCACGATATCGGCGGCCGAACCCTTGGTGGGGGTGTTCACCGCCACCCGCTGGGCTCCCATCTTCTCGTTCTTGTTTGAGCTGTTGATGGCAGGCAGCGGCCGGCGGCGACCCATCATGGTGGATACGTACCCGTTTTTCTCCGCCTCTGCCACCGTGGCGTCGATGAATTTGCGGATTCCCGAATACGTCTTGAAATACGCGTCGATGAAGTTCTGCGCCTCGCTTCGGCTGATGCCGATTTCCCTGGCCAGGCGGAATGCGCTCATGCCGTACATCACCCCGAAGTTGATCGACTTGGCGATGCGCCGTTGCAGTGAACTGACCTCTTCGGGTTCGATCTGGAAAATCAGGCTGCCGGTGAGCCGGTGGACATCCTCCCCTTCGGAAAATGCCCGGCTCAGCCCGGGATCCCCGCTGAGGTGGGCCAGGATGACCAGCTCGATCTGCGAATAATCGGCGGACACGAAGCGATGACCCTTTCGGGGGACGAATGCCTCCCGAATCCTTCGTCCCTCATCGTCCCTGATGGGAATGTTCTGCAGATTCGGATCATGGCTGGAAATTCGCCCGGTGGCGGTTCCATTCTGTTGGAAGCTGGTGTGAATCCGTCCGGTGCGGGAGTTCACCATCTCCGGCAGGCTCTCGACATAGGTCGATTTCAACTTCGACAGGGTCCGGTGCTTGAGAACAAGCTCGGGAACCCGATCTTCCTTTGCCAGCTCTTCCAGCACCGAGGTATCGGTGGAATATCCGGTCTTGGTTTTTTTCCCGGGAGTGAGTTTCCGCTCCTCGAAGAGCACGGTCTGGAGCTGCTTGGTGCTGGCGATGTTGAATTCGTGGCCCACCAGCTCGTGAATTTCCTCTTCGATCTCTCCGAGGCGGGTTCCCAACTCATCACTGAACTCATTCAGAGCTGGAATATCGAGTTCGATCCCCTCCAGTTCCATACGGGCGAAAATCGGTATCAGCGGCATCTCCAGTTCGAAAAACAGCCGCGTCTGGCTGTCTTCCCGGACATCCCGGCGCCGGAGCAGCAGTTCGAAAAGCCGGTACAGCCGGAACGTGATATCGGCATCCTCGGCGGCGTAAAACAGGGCCTTATCCAGGGGAATCCGACTGAAATCCAGGGTTGAACTCTTGGCCCGCGTCAGCTTCTCCCCGGTGACTTCTTCGTACGGAGGCGCGAGCTTCTGGGTACGGTAGCCCAGATACTGCTCGGCCAGGGCGTCCATTCCATAGGCGTTCCGGGAAGTATCCAGGAGCCAGCCGGCGATCATGGTATCGAACCATGGATTCGCCATGACGATGTCCCGGCGGGCCATGATTTTATAGTCATACTTGATGTTTTGTCCAACCAGCCGGCATTCGGAATCTTCAAGAAGCTCCTTCACTATCGGCAGGGCTGCTCCCTCGGTAAGATGACTGCCATTGGGCATATCCCCCGGGCGCAGTTCCGGACTGGCCAGGGGTACGTAGCACCCCGCCCCGGCGCCGTCGGAAAGACTGAACCCCGCCAGATTCGCCTTAAGGGCATCCAGGCTGTCGGTTTCGGTGTCGAAGGCGTAGGTTCCGGCCTTCCTGCAGCGCTCCACCCAGGAACGAAGCTGCTTTTCATCCCGGACCAGCTCGTACTCTGCCTGTATGCCCGAAAGGCGTCCGTTCTCCTCATTGATTTCTCCGTCGAGCTTTGTTGCGGCGTCCTGCTCCTCCGCGCTCAGCGCTCCGGAATCCTGAGCAGCGCCCCCGCCATCGGTCTTTTCGTCCAGTTGACCGCCGCCGGGATCCATTTCCGGCCCTCGGGGTGCTTCCATGCCGTACCATGGTTCTCCGCCGCCGGGATCGGCCCCGCACACCCGCTTTATCTCTGCGGCCAGGGTCCTGATCTGGTACTCCTGGAGCACTTCTGCCGCCGCCGGTCCGTTCAGGCTGTTCAGATGCAGGTCGTCGGGACCTGCTTCGAGTTCCACATCTTCCTTCAGTATCACCAAGCGGCGGCTCAATTCGGCCAGCTCGCGGCCTTCTTCCAGTTTTTTACGCCAGTTCGCCGAGGAAATATTGTCGATGTTCTCGTATATCCCGTCGAGGGTTCCATATTCGGCAAGGAGCTTCTCGGCGGTTTTCTGACCGATTCCCCGGACCCCCGGCACATTGTCCGCACTGTCTCCCAGCAGCGCCAGGTAATCAATGATCTGATCCGGGCGAACCCCTTTGTCCCGGAAAACCCCGTCCCCGTCGAGTTCGTCGAATCCGCCCGACCTGGACGGTTTGAGAATCCTCACCTGTTCGTCCACCAGCTGGTACAGGTCCTTGTCTCCGCTTACGATATAGCAGCGGCGTCCCTCCGCGCTGCAGCGCCGGGCGAGGGTGGCGATGATATCGTCGGCCTCAACCCCGTTGTGGCGGATTGTCGGGATACAGAATTTGTGCAGGAGTTTTTCGATGACCGGAAACTGGGCCTTTAAATCCTCGGGGGTCTTATCCCTGGTCATTTTGTATTCGGGATACATTTCATCCCTGAACGTCGGGGTACGGCTGTCCAGGCTCACCACCAGACGTTCGGGTCCGTAATCCTTGAGGATGCTCAGAAGAGCCCGGGTGAACCCGTGGATTGCCGATACATTGAATCCGTCGGGGGTCAGCAGAGGGTTTCGGATGAACGCGAAATAAGCCCGGAAAATCAGGGCGTAGCCGTCGATGACGTAGAGGGGAGTTTTCATATCTGACAGAATATGTGCTGAATCCGTCCCTGTCCAGTCGGAGCGTTGAGATCCCTCAGGTCGAGGCCGCGCTCTGAACCCGGTTCCGCCCTTCTTCTTTGGCGCGGTACAGCAGCTCATCGGCGTCCTGAATCAGGATATTGGTCACCCCGTCTTCAGGGCACTCCACCACACCGATGCTGCAGGTGATTGCCCTGCCGATGCCCTGGAATTCGTGTTCTTCGAAATGCCTGCGCAAGCGTTCAAGGACGTGCACTGCCTCGGGCAGCCGGGTTTCCGACAGGATGATCATAAATTCGTCGCCGCCGTACCGGGAGACCACGTCGCTCTCCCGAAGATGATCCAGGAGCATCCAGGCATAGGATTCCAGGACCGAGTCGCCAACCAGGTGTCCGAATTGGTCGTTCACATCCTTGAATTGATCGATGTCTATGATGGCGAGGCAGAACGGGTGCCCGTAGCGCTTTCTGCGCTGGACGGTTCGTTCGAGTTCTTCGATAAAGAAACGGCGGTTATAGACGTCGGTCAGCGGATCGACGATGCTCTGCTCCAGGAGCTGGAGCTGGGCGTCGAATCGGTCCCGGCGATCCCGTTCCCGAACGACTCCCAGGGCGATCCCCATAGCGGTAAACAGGGTCAGCTGAAATCCGCGGGTCCAGGTCAAAGGCGCGCCTTGCAGGGCGAGACCGACGACGATGGCGGCCGCAGCTGCCAGGAACAGCAGAACCACCGTGAGGTTCCGGTTCCGCAGCAGGATTCCGCTGAGCACCGCCACGACCACGTAGGCGGTGAATCCATCTCCGTAATTTATATCGAGGATGGTGAGGGCGACTCCGGCGGCCAGAAAGAAGGCCGTCAGGGCTATCTGCAGCGGGCTCTCCAGCCCGGGTGAAACCGCTCTCCGGCGGAAAATCAGGGGATACGACAGGGCGATTAGACCGCCCACGAGC
>CAWZYW010000341.1:0-3716 GCA_963966255.1 uncultured Salinispira sp.
GTAGCCACCAGCGGCCTGGAAATGAGCCAGAACGCCATGCGGCTGGCCTGGAGCCGGGAAGAGGTGGATGAGAAGCTGCACCGGATCATGGTCAACATCCACGAAAGCTGCGTAGACGCGTCGGCGGTGGTTGGCCATGAAGGCAACTACGTGGTCGGCGCGAATATCGCCGGCTTCAGAAAGGTAGCCGACGCCATGATCGACCAGGGAGTCGTGTAGGCGGCAGCTTGAGGCGGCGTGGTCTTTCATCCGCGCCCCGCGAATAACATTGTGTGCCATGTAAAAAAAAGGAGCGGCGCCGACCGGCGGTGAAGCGGATCGCGATTTTGCATCCGATTCCGGGATATCCTATTATTAAAATCATGGATATCCGCAGCCCGGTCGGCGTATTTTTTGTTTTTTTCCTCTTCCTTCCCCTGATGATGCTCCCGGCTCAGAGCGCCAGATTCGACGGAGAAGTACGCATCGGCGTATTCCCCGCTGCACCGGTCAGTTTCATCGATGAGGGCGGTGAGATCCGGGGACTCGCACCGGATACCCTTCGGGCAGCATTTGAAGCTAACGATATCCCATGGACGATACGACAGTACCCGAATTTCTCAGCAGCGGTAGAGGCCATCGGCAATCGCGAGATCGATATCCTCGGCGGGCTGATAAAAACCTCCGAGCGGGAAGCGGTATTCCAGTTTAATTCCGAACCCTTCGTCGTTTCCTGGGGCCAGGTCTATGCCCTTCCGGAACGCAGCATCAGCAGCCTGTTCGATTTGCGGAACCTCCGGATCGGATTGATGGTCGGTGGTCAAAACGGCCTCAACTTCCGGCGCACCATGGAAGAGTTCGATATTCCCTTCGAGGCGATTATGTATGAGAGCCATGCGGCCATAACCGAAGGCATCGTCGCCGGGGAAGTCGATGCGGGGATCTTTTACAATATTTATTTTCTCAATGAATCGCGGATAGCTCCCATGGATGTGGTGTTCTCACCTTCTGCTGCGTACTTTATTACCGATCCGGGAAACATTCCGGGGATACTGGAAACGGTCGATGAATGGCTTGCGGAGCAGAAGAGCCGGGACGGTTCGGAATACGGTAAGATTCTGCAGACCTATCTTTCCTCGGATCGGGTAACCGTATTACCGCCCTGGCTGCGCAGCGCGCTGATCATTTCGGCCGCCGGATTCGCGGCGGCGCTGTCATTTATTCTTCTCCTGCGATTCCGGATCGCCCGCTTGAGGCAGAATATTCGCGCCGATGAGGCCCGGTATTCGGTGATGTTCAATGCCAGCGGAAACGGTGTGCTATTGTTGCGTCACGGCGAAGATGATGGCCTCTATATCGAGGATATCAATAAGCGCGCCTTCGCAATGCTCGGAATTCCGGAGCAGGATCGGGACAGTTCCATCGAAAAAAATGTCCTTCCGTATTTCCGTCCTCAGGAGCAGTTTCTGCAGTTCCTCAGGGATCCCTCGCGAGCTCCCGAGGGTCTCAGGGTGACTACGTATATCGACCCGCCAAGCGGATCCCGAATACCCGTGGATGTTTCGCTGACTCCCGTCGAAATTGCCCGGCAGTCCCGCTATCTGCTGCTGTTACGCGACCTTCCCAGCCGATACGAGGAAGAGTTCCGGTATCGTACCATCGTCGACCATTTGTACGGTTGGGAATTCTGGACTGATGCCGAGCATAACTATCGCTTCGTAAGCCCGGGGGTGGAGCGAGTCACCGGCTATCCGCCGGAAAAATTCCTGAACGACCGCAATTTTATCAATATCCTTTTTCATCCTGATGATCTGCATATGTGGATCGCTCATCGGGAGGGAAGGGCGGATACCCGCCGGACCGACAGGGAAACAATGGTATTCCGACTCTACCACGCCGACGGCAGCATCCGCTGGATTGAGCACAGCTGCGTTCGGCTGAAAGATGATCTCGGGAACATATCCGGCTACCGGGGTAATAATCACGATGTCACCGAGCGGGTCCTGTTCGAGCAGCGCCAACAGAAAGATATCGATGAGAAGCAGCTGATGATGCAGGAGATCCATCACCGTGTGAAGAATAATCTGCAGATCATAGCCAGCCTGATTAATATCCAGTCGGATCAAATCAGCGATGACCGGGCCGCGGGGTATTTAAGCGAAATGGCGCAGCGGGTTCAGGCCATGGGCGAGCTGCACAAGCGCCTGTACCATGGCGGAGATATTTCGCAGATCGACCTGAAGCAGTACGCGTCAGATCTGATTAATCATCTGAAAGGATCGTACGGGCAGAACAGCAAACAGGTAAAGCTGGAAATTCTCTCCCCATCGATTTACTCCAATATGGACACCGCAATACCCTTCGGCCTGATCCTCAATGAAGCGGTGACCAATGCCTTTAAATACGCGTTTGACGAGTCCGGCGGCCAGGTTGTCATAAAGCTCGAGCAGGAAGATGACTCGTATTATCTGGTGATTCATGATTCCGGAAGAGGTTTTCCCGAAAAAACCCTTAAGGGTGATGACCGGGGCCTGGGCTTCCAGATTATGGAACTGTTGACCCAGCAGCTCGACGGCGAGATTACGTTCGCCAATGAACTGGGCGCGAAAATCGAGCTGAACTTTAAAAAGGTTCTGAAGGAGGAATTCCGGTGGCGGAAAAACGAGTCATGATCGTCGAGGATGAACTGATTCCTGCCCTGGATCTGCGCCGGAGGATCGAAAGAGCCGGCGCGGTATGTACCGGCACCTATATAAAGGCGGAACAGGCGCTGGAAGCCTTTAAAAAGGATCCGGTGGATATGGTATTTCTTGATATCTATCTTGCGGGCGATATGGACGGTATCGAACTGGCCGGGCTTCTGCTGAGCCATGCCCCGGCTGATATCGTATTTATTTCCGCATCGGACGATAGCTATACAATGAAGCGAATTGAATCAGTGGAATATCGGGCATTCATCAGCAAGCCCTATAATATTTCAGAAATTCTCGCCTTGATCGACTGAGTATGCGTTTCGCTGAACGAACGAGGTCTCAGCGAATTCCATGGTGATCGGGTTGTCTGCCGGCAATTAAAGAGTGACTTCTTCTCCCGAAAGAACCTTGCTCAGCGGTGAATCAGAATCTTTATCCATCACCCTTGCGAGGGTAATGCCGTCAAAGAAACGGTTGATATGATCGCTGGCTTCCCTCCATACGTTATGCACCAGGCAGGTGTCGATTTTGGTGCATTCGTACTCGCCGTTGTCATTGCAGGTCGAGCAGGGCGTCAGATCAAGGCCTTCGTCTACGGCGACGAATATTTCCTTCACGGTGATGGTTTCCGGATCCTTATTGAGGATGAATCCCCCGCCGGGTCCTCGCACGGAGTTGATGACCCCGGCTTTCTTCAGCCTGAAAAAAATCTGTTCCAGGAATTCCGGGGAGATTTCCTCTTCAGCTGCGATGACCTTTATGGCCTTAGGCCTGTCTTGAGGGGAAAGTGCGAGGTTTGTCATTGCCCGAAGGGCGTAACGTCCTTTTGTGGTTATTCTCATATGATCTAACTCTTTCGCTTTTCGTTGTGGCAGGTTCTGAAAGATCGAAATCAGGAACATGCCATGGCACGTTTATATGATTTTTTAACTCTACTTTACCTTAGTTGAATTTGCAAGTCATATTCGTCGGTACCCCTGCCGAAAAAAAAACCGGCATCCCCCCGAAGGAAGGCGTCGGCATTTGGTGGGTGAGTCAGGTGAC
>CAWZYW010000342.1:0-3703 GCA_963966255.1 uncultured Salinispira sp.
GTATTTCGGGGACATCGATCCCCAGCCGGTGAGCTCCATCACCACGGAAATCGCTTCGGGACGCTTCGAAGACGATATCCGCCGCATGCGCATGGCGGCCTGGCACGGCGCGGACCACCTCATGGTTATCCGTACCGCCGGCCAGAGCCACATGGACGGCCTGCTGGAAGGCAGCCCCCAGGGCATCGGCGGCGTGGCCATCACCCGCAAACAGCTTCGGGCTCAGCGAAAGGCCCTGGATGCCATCGAGGATGAGGTCGGCCGGCCGATAAATTACCATTCCTATGTCAGCGGCGTTGCGGGGCCCGAAATGGCGGTGCTCTTTGCCGAAGAGGGGGTCAACGGCGCGCATCAGGATCCCCAGTACAACGTGCTGTACCGGAACGTGAACATGGTGCGTTCATTCGTGGATGCGGCGGTAGCCAAGAAAGTCATGGCCTGGGCCGGCATCGCCCAGATCGACGGGGCTCACAACGCCAACGCCACCGCCCGGCAGGCCTGGAAGGTTATGCCGGAGCTGATGGTGCAGCACGCGCTGAATTCCCTGTTCTCGGTAAAGGTCGGCATGCCCAAAGAGGACATATGCCTGTCCACCGTCCCCCCCAGCGCACCGCCGGCCCCGGCCATGCGCCTGGACTTGCCCTACGCGGTGGCCTTGCGCGAGCTCTTCCGGGACTACAAGATGCGGGCCCAGCAGAACACAAAGTACATGACCAGTTCGGCCCGGGAAGCCACCGTGACCCACACCCTCAACCTGATGATCAGCCAGTTCACCCGGGCGGAAATCCAGTCCACCATCACCCCTGACGAGGGGCGGAACGTGCCCTGGCACATCTACAACATAGAGGGTACCGACACCGCCAAGCAGGCTTTCTCCGGCATGGACGGCCTCATGGAGATGGTCCAGCTTCGCCGGGACGAAGGCGAGCTGGCCGACAACGTCCGGGAGCTGAAAGAGCGGGCAGTGTTATACATGGAAGAAATGCTTGAGCTGGGCGGGTACTTCCAAGCCGTGGAGGCGGGCATGTTCGTCGACTCGGGCAAGTACCCCGAACGCAACGGCGACCCCATCGTGCGGAAGATCGACGGGGGCATCGGCGCCGGTACGGTATATGAGCGGGACGACGACTATATGGCTCCCGTGACGGCCCACTTCGGCTACAACAATCTGGAAGCCTACGGTCCCGAGGCTGCAGCCGATCCCTCAAGCCTCATCGGGGGTTCGACCTTTGAGGATCCGGACAAGATCGTCTTCATTGACGAGCTCGACGAGACCGACAACGTCAACGTCCGCATGGCCGAGACCGCTGAGCTCCGCGGGGGAACCAGAATCAAGCCCGAGATGGAATGGCAGGGCGACGGCACCGTGCTGGTCACCCTGTTCCTTCCCACCGACGAGCGCACCGCCAAAGTCGCCGCGCTGGAAGTCGGCAGGGCCATGAACCTGAGCGAGTGCGAAGTCATTCACAGCGAGGTGATGCACCCCTCCGAAGGAACCCGCATCGAGCTCAAGGGGGTCCTCGATCTGGTGATCGACACCGCGACGCTGGACATCCCGCCGGAGCCCGACCTGATGACCGCCGAAGAACTATCTGCCGCCATAAAGGCCCGGCCCATGACCATCGTGGCAGGTACCGTCGGGGAAGACGAACACTCGGTGGGCCTTCGGGAGATAATCGACATCAAGCACGGCGGCATCGAGGGCTACGGCATCGACTGCGTGTACCTTGGTACCTCGGTACCCCTGGAAAAACTGGTGGACGCCGCCATCGAGGCTGATGCCGAGGCCATCCTGATGAGCACTATCATCAGCCATGACGAGATTCACTACAAGAACATGAAGCGCATTCATGAACTGTGCATTGAAAAAGGCGTCAGGGATAAAATAATGATCCTGGCCGGCGGCACCCAGGTGACCCCGGACCTGGCGCTCCAGCAGGGGGTCGACGCGGGCTTCGGCAGGGGCACCAAGGGGATTCACGTGGCGACCTATCTGGTGAAGAACCGGAAGGAGGCGTAATTGGCCTTTCAGTCCGGGAAGGATCGTATTATCACCGTGGATGTGCTGTCGGCGGAGATCGGCAGCACCACCACGTTGGTCAGCGCCTTCGACGGCTTCGGCGGGCAGGGCGGAACTCCCCGCTTCCTCGGCCAGGGGGCGGCTCCCACCACGGTCACCCCGCCCGAAGCCGATGTCCGCATCGGGCTGGAAGCGGCGATCTCCGACCTGGCCGCCCGGCTCGGGGTGGAACAGATTCGCTGGAAACGCTTTTCGGCAAGCAGTTCCGCCGCCGGTGGTCTGCGGATGAGCGTTCACGGCCTGGTCTACGATATGACCGTGAAAGCCGCCCGGGAAGCCGCACTGGGGGCCGGGGCGAACATCATCCAGGTATCCGCCGGCAGGCTGCGCCGCCGTGAACTTGAAAAAACCATCGATCTCCAACCCAACATCATCATGATTGCCGGGGGGCTGGATTACGGCGAGCGGGACACGGCCCTGGATAATGCTGAGGCCATCCACCATGAAATAACCCGAAGGCACCTGGCCATCCCGGTTCTTTACGCCGGCAATATTGAGAATCAGGAGGACATCCGGGATATTTTCCGGGACAGTCCCAGTCCGCTGTATCTCTGCGAAAACGTCTATCCGAAAATCGATCAGCTCAACATCGAACCCGCCCGGAAGATCATCCAGGACGTCTTCGAAGAGCACATCACCCAAGCTCCCGGAATGGAGCACATCCGGGAACTGGTGAACGGCCATATCATGCCGGTGCCCGGAGCGGTGATGAACAGCGCGCGGCTTCTTGCCGACGAACTCGGTGACCTGGCCGTCATCGACGTAGGGGGGGCGACCACCGACGTCCATTCGGTTTGCGAGGACAGCCCTGAAATCCAGCGGATCCTCATCGCCCCTGAGCCCCGGGCAAAGCGCACGGTGGAAGGCGACCTGGGTCTCTATGTCAATCGCCTCAGCGTACTGGAGGCCGTCGGCGCTGAGGAACTGACCCGCACGCTGGCGGCTTCCGGGGCAGAGCCTATCGGCGAACCCCGGATGACAGCGGCGGTGCAGAATCTGCCGCCGATCCCCGCGGACGAGGACCAGCGTCGGCTGGCTTCGGCCCTGGCCTTCCACGCCGCCCGTCTGGCCCTGAGCCGCCACGCCGGGCGCATGCGGGACCTGTACAGCGTGGCCGGCCGGGAGAGCCTGGCTGAGGGAAAAGATCTCAGCGGAGTGGGGCGGATCATCGGCACCGGCGGGGCGTTGACCCGGCTTCCCGGCGGCGAAGCCCTGCTGCGATCGGTGCTGGAAAGCCGCCGGGGCGCCGAGCTGTTTCCCTCGTCCGAAACGCCGGTGCTCCTTGACCGGGATTACATAATGGCTACCATGGGGGTACTTGCCGACGAGTTTCCCCGCGAGGCCCTGAGCCTGCTGATGGAGAGCCTCGGAGTTCGCCAATCCTCGAAGGAGAACCGCGATGACAGCTAACGCCTACCAGCCGGACTCGGGTCCGGTGATCGAAGTGGATATCGCCGCGGTGGAAAAAAACGCCCGTACCATCGCCGGGCTCTGCGGAGACCACGGAATCTCGGTGACGGCGGTCACCAAAGTGACCTGCGGCATGCCCCAGGTGGCCCGGGCCCTGACGGCTTCGGGCATCAGCCAGCTCGGTGAGAGCCGGCTGGAAAACTGTCTCTTATA
>CAWZYW010000343.1:0-3699 GCA_963966255.1 uncultured Salinispira sp.
CGAGGGTAACGATTATCACCTTGCTCCTAGCAAAGAATTTATTTGAGAATTTTCTTTGTCATGAAAGGACTTGATCTGCCGATACCATAATGGGGAGTTATCTATGAATGTAAAAACCGATTTGTTGTTTGTCCGCGTTTCCCTTTTAATTTTGATTCTCGTTTCCGCTTCGGACTTTCTTACCGGCGAGGACTTCCGGTTTTTTTATCGGGAAGGCGACCGTTTTCGGATTCTTTCGGAAGTCCAACAGAATGTTTATATTAATGAAAATTACCAGTATAGCACTGAGATGCTGAACCGAATTCAGGTTGAAATACTACGCACTGAGGGGGAGCGGGGCTTTTACGAGGTTCAGTATCAGCATTCGGTGGAGGGGCGTAGCGGTCTTGCTGAGGCATATCAGCTCGACAGGCAGTATTCCGCTGAATTCTGGCGTGATTCCCTCGGCCGTTATGATATCGAAGATGGTTTTTTCGTTCCCACTGTTCGTGATGTGCCGGTGTTTCCCGGTCGGGATCTGCAGCCTGGGGACACCTGGTCCGCTCCGGGATACGAGGTGCACGATCTGCGGGACGGCTTCGGAATCAGCGATGCCTATCGCTTTTCGATGCCGGTTTCATACCGCTATGTGGGACCGGTAGAGCGGGACGGTATCGAGCTTCATCACATCGAGATAGAATATAATATTTATTACCGTGAGAATGTGCCTCGGGGATCGGGGCCTTATCTGTATCTGATAACGGGCCGTGCTGTTCAAAATATGTATTTTGACAGCCTGTTGGGACGTCCTCATTCCTACGACGAGGTGTATGATATCATGCTGCATCTCAGCGACGGTACCAATGTGCGATACGAGGGCACCGCCCGGGCAGTAGTTATCGAGAGCGAGGATCTCGATCGGAATGCTCTCCGGACGGAACTGGAACAGGCTCTGGACGACTTGGGAATCGAAGACAGCGAGGTTATCGAAGACGAGAGGGGTGTTACCATATCCCTGGAGAATATTCAATTTTCAGCTGACTCAGCCCGATTGCTTTCTTCCGAAGTCGATAAACTGGAGAAGATTGCCAGTATCCTTTCCCGCTATCCTGATCGAGATATTCTCGTAAGCGGGCATACTGCTTTGGCGGGCACCGCCGCGGGACGTCAGCAGCTGAGTGAGCAGCGGGCCAGGGCAGTGGTGGAGTATCTCATCTCGTTGGGGGTACGCGAACGGGCGAACATCATGTATCAGGGTTTTGGAGCTGAGCGACCAGTGGCCTCCAATAACACCCCGGAGGGTATGAGCAGGAATCGCCGGGTGGAAATTACCATACTTGAAAATTGATTAAGCCTGCGCCGCAATGGCGTTGATATATCCCGCGGAGATCAGATGATAACATGATCATCGATTCCGCGGTTTTTTTTGGGATTAAACTTGACATATCAGATTGAGATAGATAACTATATGGCAGGAGGTAGCATGCCGATCTACGAAAGCATTACCGAACTTGTGGGAAACACCCCAATGGTCAGGTTTCAATACCTCAACGGCGATGAGGCTTCCGGAGCTGAGATTCTGTTGAAGCTGGAGAGTTTCAATCCGCTTTCCAGCGTCAAGGACCGCATCGGCCTTGCAATGGTTCGGGCTGCAGAAGCCGACGGGTCCCTTGCCCCGGGTGCGCCCATAGTGGAGGCTACCAGCGGCAATACCGGCATCGCGCTGGCCTTTATCGGAGCAGCCACCGGTCATCCGGTGATTCTTACCATGCCCGATACCATGAGCATCGAGCGGCGGCGGCTTCTGAAAGCCTTTGGTGCGCAACTGGTGCTCACTCCCGGGGCGGAGGGAATGACAGGAGCGGTACGGCGGGCTGAGGAAATTCATGCAGAGACGGCTGGAGCTTTTATGACCCGGCAATTTGAAAATTCTGCGAATCCCGAGAGCCATCGGCAAACCACGGCGGAGGAGATATGGAGAGATTGCGATGGCAGCATTGATGTGTTTGTTGCGGGGGTTGGCACGGGAGGCACCTTGGCGGGCGCCGGCTCACGGCTGAAAGAACTTAATCCCGACATATCGCTGGTGGCCGTCGAACCGGAGTCCAGCCCGGTCCTTTCGGGGGGAGCGCCCGGTCCCCACCGTATACAGGGTATCGGAGCCGGCTTTGTTCCGGCGGTGCTTGATCCTGCTATCATCGATGAAATTGTCATGGTTAGCGCAGAGCATGCCGGAGCCGCAAGTCGCCGCCTGGCTGCGGAACAGGGCATACTTGCGGGAATTTCTGCCGGGGCAAACGTAAGCGCCGCGCTGGAAATCGCCCGCCGCCCGGAAAATGCCGGCAAACGGATCGTCACGATAATCTGTGATACCGGTGAGCGATATCTCAGCACTTGGTTATTCGACGAATAGCGCTCATTACAGATTTCATTACATAGGAGGAATCATGGAAGCGAAGACTACGCGTTTTGAGACCCGTTCTCTTCATGAGGGACAGGATATTATGGATCAGCAGCCCAGTCGCGGGGTACCTCTCCATCGGACCGCGGCCTACTTGTTTCGAGACAGCAAGCATGCGGCCGACCTTTTCGCTCTCAAGGAAATGGGGTTTATCTATACCCGGTTGATGAATCCAACCACCGATGTGCTGGAAAGACGGGTGGCGAGCCTGGAAGGCGGTGCTGCGGCGCTAGCAGTGGCTTCGGGAACTTCGGCTATTTTCTACTCAATTATCAATATTGCCGTGGCTGGTGACGAGATTGTCTCATCTCGTAATTTGTATGGCGGGAGCTATACGATGTTCAATGATATCCTTCCCCAGTACGGTATCACGGTGCGTTTTGTCGATCCGATGAATCCGACGGAGGTTGCCGCCGCAATAAACGGCAAAACCCGTGCCTTGTTTATCGAGACCATCGACAACCCCACCTTGAAGGTGCCTGATTTCGACGCCCTATCGATGGTTGCCCGGAATGCCCATATTCCCCTGATTGTCGACAATACCTTCGCCACGCCCAGGCTGTTTCGGCCCATCGAACACGGAGCGGATATCGTGGTCCAGAGCCTGACCAAGTGGATCGGCGGGCACGGGACGGCCATCGGCGGGATCGCGGTGGATTCGGGCCGTTTCGACTGGACCGATCCAAAATTTACCACCATGAATCAGCCCGACTCCTCGTATCATGGGCTGCGCTATGCCCACGATCTCGGTGATATGAACCCCATCGGCTACATCCTCAGAATGCGCCTGGTCCCGCTGCGGAACCTGGGGGCCGCCTTGAGTCCCGACAATGCATGGATATTCCTTCAGGGTCTGGAAACTCTGTCACTGCGGATGGAGCGGCATAGTGAAAATGCCGCCCGCGTGGCTGATTTCCTGGCGGGACATCCCGGGGTTGAATGGGTGAGCTATCCCGGACTTGATGGAACCCGGAACTCCGCCGGAAAGGCCACCAGCGAAAACGCCGCCCTATACCTGGGAGAGGGCGCTGGCGGCATGGTGGTGTTCGGTATCAAGGGCGGACGCGCCGCCGGGGAAGCGTTTATAAACCGCCTCAAACTGTTCAGTTTGCTGGCCAACGTGGGCGATGCCAAGAGCCTCGCCATCCACCCGGCCAGCACCACCCACAGCCAGATGTCGGCTCAGCAGCAGCAATCATCGGGCATCGGAGAGGAGCTGATTCGGCTTTCGATCGGGATCGAGCATATCGACGATATCC
>CAWZYW010000344.1:0-3693 GCA_963966255.1 uncultured Salinispira sp.
GGAATACTCGGATCTTTTTATTTGCCGGGCTTTTCATAGGCCTCGTGTCGGTGGTGCTGGTTTTTCTCTATATAATCAGGGATGGAAATCGGGATGCCGAGCGGGAAAAGTTTCTGGAACTCAGCTTGCTTTCCCGATTTGTGAGCGACCGAATCGAGACCAATTTCGAAACCGGAGACTACCTGCTGAACAGTATTTTCCGGGAAATCCAGCGGTTTGAACTGTACGGGAACGCGGACAGCGCCGATCTGTTTGACCTGTTTTCCGCACATATCGACCTCTTCAATCGGGGTCAGCAGATGGTTCCGCTGAGCGCCCTGTTCTATGTGGATGAATCGGGCATCATGCGCGGTACTTCGGTAGCTTCGGAGGTAAATCCCCTGGACGTCTCGAACCGCGATTACTTCCTCTATCACAGGGATCGCGGCGGAGGTATCTATATATCACCGATCAGCGTATCTCCAAATTCCGGCATTCCGGCCATTTACCTTAGCAGGGAAGTAAGCGATGGCCGAGGTAATTTCCGCGGAGTCCTCGGCCTGTCCTTCCGGATCGGTGAACTGTCATCCCTGTTCGAATCCCTGGGTCTCTCCGAGAATTACACCATCGCAATCCATACTGCGGAGGGAGCTCCCCTGTTCAGATTCCCCGCGGCAGACAATTTCGCCGACTCCGACGTCAGCGGAAACCCGGCCTTCCAGGAGATGCTGGCCGGCGAGGCGCAGGGCACGATAAAAACCATCAGCCCTTTCGACGGACGGTATCGCCTGGTGGCATACACCCGGGGGAGCGAATACCCCATCATCGCCATCGTTTCCGAAGCGGCGGACACCGCATTTGCGGCCTGGAGTGAAACGCGCCTCCTGATTTACGTGCTGATGTCAGCCGCGCTTGTGCTCCTCTTCGCTTTGGCCGTCGTGCTCAATTACCAGTTCGAGCAGCTGCGTCTTCAGACCCAGGCGGTAATCGAGGCGGAAACCACCAGCCGGGCGAAGACATCGTTTCTGGCGAATATGAGCCATGAAATCCGTACGCCATTAAACGCGATTTTGGGAATGCTTGACATCGGCCTTTCGGCTGACAGCTCCGGGGAGAAGAACCGCTATATGCGCAAGGCCGAAACGGCGGGCAATCATCTTTTGGATTTGATCAGCGGTATTCTCGACATATCCCGCATCGAAGCGGGGAAGCTGGTGATCCATCAACGCCCGTTTTCCCCGAAGGACCTGCTGCAGGGAGTAGCTGAGGTGTATTCCTCGATGGCGGAGCATCGCGGACTTTTTTTCAAGCTTGAGCTGGCCGGAGCGTTGCCCTCGGCATTGTCAGGCGATCGATTACGCGTACAGCAAATACTGCATAATCTCATCGGTAACGCCATGAAATTCACCGAGGTCGGCGGCATCACCCTGAAGGTGAAGACGGAACAGATCAGGCAGGGCTATTGGCGTCTGATTTTCAGCGTGATAGACAGCGGTATCGGCATCCCCCAGGAACAACAAAGTGCGCTTTTTGAATACTTCAGTCAGGTCGATTCAACGCCCAGCAGGCAGTTCGGGGGAACCGGCCTCGGCCTGGCAATTTCCAAACAGCTGGTGTTGGCCATGGGGGGCAGCATCGAGCTGGAAAGCGTTCCCGGCAGGGGTTCGAGGTTTACATTCCAGGTTGAATTTGAGGAATCCGAGGACCGGGACCTGCCGGTTCACAGCCATGGAGTGATTGATCTGACCGGCATGAGAGTCCTTGCGGTTGAAGACAACGATTTAAACCGGGAAGTCATCCGAAATTATCTTGAGAACGCCGGGATCGTATTTTCCATGGCCGTCGACGGGATAGATGCCACACAGCGGTGCGAAGGACAGCGCTTCGACGCAATTCTCATGGACTGCCAGATGCCCCGAATGGACGGCTATGAGACCGCCCGCGCGCTCAGGAAGATGGGCATTCGAACTCCCATAATTGCACTGACCGCCAATGCCCTTCCCGAGGAAATAGAGCAAACCAGGGATGCGGGAATGGACGCCTTTCTCAGCAAACCGGTGAAACGCGAAGATGTGTTATCGGAGCTTTCGCGCTGGTTCGGAGCTGACCCCCTTACCGGGAATTCGCCGGGTCCAGAATTCATTGATAATATCGGAGTGCCAGAAGATTCGACCATCGGAAGGGAGAATGCGACCATAGACAAACAGGCCGCTCTGGAATTCATGGATGGCGACATGGACCTGTTCCGGCGTCTGATCAAATTAATGGCAGACGAATTACCTGCTTACAAAAAAGGCTTGCTCGAAGAAGCCGGGTCGAAAAACCCGGAACAGATCGCCTCGAAAGCCCACAGCATCAAAGGAATGGCATCCACGATCCATGCCAATGAACTTCATCGCCGGGCTCATGAGCTTGAGGTCATGGCAAAGAAGGCCGGCGCTGACTGGCGTCCGGCGATGGAACCTGTTCTGGAAAGCATGGACGACCTGGCTTCGGCGCTGAAGGCCGAGATGGATTCCTGGCGCTAGGCGCTGTTCTCCAGGGTAAGCCGCAGGAGTTCCAGGCCGAATGGATAGCTTCCTCCGTATTCACCGTGAATGTCGGGAATTGAGAAAAGCCGGTTGAGGAAGTATGCCGCCGCGCCGGTGGCCACCGGCGCGGTATCGCCGGGGCACACTTCCACGACGCAATTGGTTTTGCTGTCGTACAGCCAGTTCAGCTCGATTTCCTCGCTCAAGGCCTCCCGCACCAGATCGGCTTCGGCGGCAATATCGCCCACTACCTGAACGAGGGTGAAATTCAATACGTTCACCAGAAGAGCTATATTCCGGGCCATTTCCTGAATTACCTGTTGAAGCAGCACCTCGCTGTCCTTCAGTTTAGCCACTTCGGAGAAGCTCAGATTGAATTGCGAAGGATTCTCATGGGTCTTGAATACCGACTGGAACTCCCCGGCGGAAAACTGATCGCCGTGGAGCACCGTATCCTTTATGACCACCCCCAGGCCGACGGCGATTCCCTCGATCTCCGAATAGCCGTCCTCAGGCCCCATGCCGATGCGCCGGAACTCACCGAGGATGCACAGGAAGTTCCGATGACTCTTGGCCCGCTTTTCCATCATCACCTTCCATGCGCAGCAGTTGGCATCGTTTTCCACCACAACCGGGAAGGGAAAGCAGCATTTCATTTCTTCGAACACGTTGACCGGCTCGGCGACCTTGAGGGGGTTTGAGGAGAGCACGACGCCTTCATAGGGATTGATTTGTCCCGACAGGCCGACTCCGGCCCCCAAAACCCTTCGTCCTTCGGCTACCTGCCGGGCTTCGCAATGGGTAATCGCCGATCTGATCGCGCCGAGCATATCCAGGTCCTCGGCGATATCCAAGGTCTCGCAGCGATCCACGGTACGGCCGTTCAGGTCGACCGCCACTGCATTCCAGGATTCTGTCCTGATTTCGATGCCCAGAACGACTCCGAGTTCTTCGTTCAAATACAGACCGGTTGGGCGCCGGCCTTTACCGTCGGTGATGTACGCGTTGCTTGCCGGTCGTACCAGGTTTTCATCCATGAGGGTCTGGACGATCTTGGTGATGGTGGACTTATTAAGGTTTAACTCCCGGGACAGATCGATTCGGCTGATTCCCGGATACATCCAGATGTGCTGCAGAATTCGGGTGGCGTTCACCGCTATATCGAGTACCGGCATATTTACTC
>CAWZYW010000345.1:0-3689 GCA_963966255.1 uncultured Salinispira sp.
GGTACAGGGCCTTTAATGTGGGTACTTCAGTTGCCATTACAGAGCCTCTCCTGTTTTCGCGCTGACGCGAATCTTCTTGCCGCCTTCGATTTTCATGGCGGCACGGGTGGTCTTGCCGGCCTTGGTCACCAACTGGACGTTGGAGATATGGAGGGGTGCCTCAATATCCATGATTCCGCCCCGGTCGTTCTGATTTTTCTTTCGAACGGCCTTTTTGACCATATTGACCCCTTCTACGACGACTCGACCGTTTTTAAGATCGAGACGCAGGATCCGTCCGGTTTTACCCTTTTCCCTACCTGAAATGACCATCACCTGATCATTCTTTTTTAATTTCGTTTTATATACATCACTCATCGCGCTTTCCGTCCTCACAGTACTTCCGGAGCCAGGGAAACGATCTTCATAAAATCCCGATCCCGGAGCTCCCGAGCCACCGGTCCGAAAATGCGCTTGCCTTTCGGATTGTGGTTCGCGTCAATGATTACACAGGCATTTTCATCGAAGCGGATATAGGTTCCGTCTTTGCGACGGAACGCACTCTTGGTCCGCACGATTACCGCACGCTCAACCTTGCCCTTCTTCAGAGGAGCATTGGGCAGAGCGTCCTTCACCGATACAACGATGATGTCGCCGATGCCGGCAGTTTTGCGCTTACTGCCACCGAGTACTTTGATACACTGCACCCGCTTGGCACCGCTGTTGTCTGCGACATTCAGGTACGATTGCATTTGGATCATAGCTTAACCTTCCTTCTTTTTCGCAGTACGCCTAGCGGGCGCGCTCGACCACTTCTACCAAACGCCAGGTCTTGTCCTTGGACACAGGCCGGCATTCCTCGACCCGCACGGTATCACCGACGTTGGCATCATTCGCCTCGTCATGGGCCTTGAGCTTCTTGGACCAGGTAACATACTTCTTGTACAGTCCGTGAAGCTTCTTGGTAGTGACCCGTACCACTACGGTCTTATCCATCTTGTCGCTGACTACCACACCGGTATATGAGCGACGGTTTCTTGTAACCTTTGTATTTTCCACAGCTATCTCTCCTCAAAAACCCTTACTCGCCGTCACCGGTAACTTCAGGGTGATTGTAGATCAGACTGTTCAGCCGGGAAATCTGGCGCCGAAGATTCCGCTTCTGCAGGGGGTTGTCCACATGGCCAACCACCGACTGAAACCGGACATCGGTCAGCTTGGTCTTCAATTCTTCCCGCTTCTGTACCAGCTCTTCAAAGGTCAGATCAGTAAACGCATTTTTCATAGTTCTACTCCAGATCTTCCCGTGCTACAAACTTGCACCTCATCGGCAGCTTGGAAGCGGCGCGAGCCATCGCTTCGCTGGCAAGCTCCCGACTGACACCGGCCACTTCGAACATCACCGTGCCGGGCTTTACAACGGCAACCCAGGCATCGGGGCTACCCTTTCCGCTACCCATCCGGGTCTCGGCGGGTTTGCGGGTATACGGCACGTCGGGGAAGATGCGAATCCACACCTTACCGCCACGCTTGATATGCCGGGTCATGGCGATACGGGCGGCTTCAATCTGCCGGTTGGTAATCCACTTGTTGCCAAGGGATACCAGTCCGTACTCGCCGAACGCAACACTGTTGCCCCGCTGGGCCTTGCCCATGAGGGAGGTTTTCACCTTGCGCTGCTGCTTTCGGTATTTAAGTCTCTTCGGGCTCAGCATGTTTACTTACTCCCTCCCCGGGGCTCTCTCTTCTTGCGAACGAGAGCGCCGGCGTCTTCTTTCTCTTCGCGCTTGAGCACTTCGCCCTTGAACACCCATACCTTAACGCCGATCACCCCGAAGGTGGTCTTCGCTTCGGCGAAACCGTAATCGATATTCGCACGCAGGGTATGAAGGGGCACCCGGCCCTGCTTGATTACTTCAGAGCGGCTCATTTCCGCACCGCCGAGGCGGCCGGCGATGAGGATTTTCACGCCCTGGGCACCGCCCTTCATGGCGGTGGCTGCGGTCATCTTGAGGGTCCGACGAAAACTCGCTCGACCCTTAAGCTTCCGGGCAACATCGAGGGCAATGATCTGCGCCTCAATCTCCGGCTTCTTGACCTCTTTGATCTTGATCTGGATCTTTTTACCGGTGGTCTTCTGCAGGGATGCACCGATCTTTTCGATGGTCGCGCCCTTGGTGCCGATAATTACCCCGGGTCGGGAGGTGTGTATCACCAGGGTGATCCGCTGGGGATGACGAACAATCTCAACTTCGGAAATATCGGCATTTTTAGTTTCCGGCAGACTCGTCAGAGCCCGGCGGAGTTTCAAGTCTTCGTGCAGGGTGTCGGCATACTCCCGGGGATCCACATACCATTTGGAACTCCAGGTTTTGTTGATGCCAAGACGCATTCCGATCGGATTTACTTTCTGTCCCACGTTACACTCCCGCCTTTTTCACTTCATCCACGACCGCGGTAACATGGCTCATCCTCTTAACGAGGACATCAGCCCGTCCACGGCCCCGCCGCCACAGCCTTTTGAGCCGGGGGCCTTCGTTAACGAAGAGCTCGCTGATGTACAGCATGTCCTCGTCCAGTTCCTTGTTCTGATACAACGCATTGGCCGCCGCACTGGCGATGACCTTCCGAAGAATCTTGGCACCCTTGTGGGGAAGGCTGTCCAGGATAGCGATCGCTTCCGGATAGCGCTTGCGGCGCACGTTGTCCGCCACCCGGCGCACCTTCGTCGGAGAGATCAGAACATAGCGGGCAATTGCCTTGTATCCATGTTTATCTGCCATTACTCCAATCCTCTCTAGCGCTTGCCAGCTTTTTTATCCGAACCGGCATGTCCCCGGAACAGTCTGGTGGGCGCAAATTCACCGAGCTTGTGTCCGACCAGGTTTTCGGTGACGTACACCGGCACCCAGGTCTTCCCGTTGTATACCGAGATGGTCAGCCCGACCATGTCGGGGATGATGGTTGAAGAGCGGGAAAACGTTTTTATCATCTTCTTGTTGCTCTCACCCTTGTTCATCTCGTTCACTTTCTTAAAGAGGCTCTTGGCTACGAACGGCCCCTTTTTAATCGATCTTGACACGGCCTAACTCCTACTTTCTTCTCTTCACGATGAAGCGGCTGGATGTCTTGCGCTTCTTCCGGGTCTTGTAGCCCTTAGTAGGCATACCCCAGGGAGAAACCGGGTGACGTCCGCCGGAGGTCCGGCCTTCACCACCGCCATGGGGGTGATCCACGGGATTCATGACCACGCCACGCACCTTGGGACGGCGTCCCAGCCAACGCGAGCGCCCGGCCTTTCCGAGGCTTACATTCATATGATCTTCGTTGCCAACGATACCGATGGTGGCGAAGCACTTCTTGAAAACCATGCGCATTTCGCCGGAGGGAAGCTTTACGGTTACGTAATCCTTCTCCTTGGCTACCACGGTAGCTGAGGCGCCGGCAGCCCGGACCAGCTGTCCACCCCGTCCGAGCTCAAGCTCGATGTTGTGGACCGCGGTTCCCAGGGGTACCCGCTCAAGAGGCAGGGCGTTGCCGACCTTGGGCTCGGCCTCGTCTCCGCTCATGATGGGGGTACCCACGGCTACGCCGCGGGGAGCCAGGATGTATCGCTTGTCGCCGTCGGCATAATGCACCAGGGCGATGTTGGCGCTCCGGTTCGGATCGTACTCGATAGCCGCTACCGTACCGGGTACGCCGTGCTTGTC
>CAWZYW010000346.1:0-3687 GCA_963966255.1 uncultured Salinispira sp.
GTGCTGGACGGTGACGAGCTGTTGGCCCCCGATGCCTACGCCGAGGGTGAGTACACCGCCGGCTACGATATCGATGGCGGGTACAGCGCCACCGAGAACATTCCTTCGGCGAGTTTCACCGTCGAAAGCGCAACTATGTTTGTATACCTGGAAGGCAGCAAAGAGGATTATCAGGGAGCTCTGGCAATTCGTCTGGAGAGAATTCAATGAAATGACGGTGATGCCCCGAAATATCAGCCGTTTTCGGGGCACTGGATTATACTTACCGGATGGACTCCGTAATTCACGACGATCATGGTGATCAGCTCTCGACATCCCTGGTGGAGGTCCTTGATGCCATTGAGCACCTTGGAGAGGAGCTGGCCGCCAGGAATCCCGAAGATCACAGCTTCCAGGTCAGCGTGCCGGAAGACCCTCCGGTGGTTCGAATCCTCGCCGAGCTGATCAACGAGCTGGGTAGGGATTTAGACAGCTATCATCGAAGCCTCGGCGAAGATATGCAGCGCAAGGGCGATGAACTCACCGCCGCCTACAACGCCCTCCAGGCCAAAAACGAAGAGGTCAACGTCGAGCTGGAGATGGCCCGGAAGATTCAGGCCCAGCTGGTACCCTCGGGACCGGATTTCCCCCAGCGGGATGAGATGGACTTCGGGGGTTATTACCGGAGCATGGATAATATCGGTGGTGACATCTACGATGTGATCCGCTTCGGCCGGAATTCCTACGGTCTTCTCATCGCTGATGTCAGCGGCCACGGCATACCGGCGGCCCTCATCACCGCGTTGGTCAAAATCGCCTTCCGCAGCAAAGCCCGTTTCGGGGTTCTGCCGTCCCAGGTAGTTACCGAAGTCAATGAGGATTTATATCCGATCCTTGCGGAGCTCGATTTTTTCGTCACCGCGTTTTTCGCCATCCTGGATCTTGAGACCGGCAATATCAGCTACACCAACT
This sequence comes from uncultured Salinispira sp., assembly GCA_963966255.1. Taxonomy (GTDB): domain Bacteria; phylum Spirochaetota; class Spirochaetia; order DSM-27196; family Salinispiraceae; genus Salinispira. The sequence continues at coordinate 952 of CAWZYW010000346.1, forward strand.
GCGGTCATCACCCGGCCCTGGTCATCCGACCGGGAGCTGAGGATCTGATATCCCTGGACACCCGGGGGCGCTTCCTGGGCTTTTTCGATGATCCCGGAGCGGAGGATGGCCACGCCAGGGTGGAGCCCGGGGATCTCCTCTTCTTTTACACCGACGGCATCATCGAGTCGAGGAATTTTTTCGATGAAGAGTATCAAATCGAGAGATTGACCGCATCATTGCTCGATTCCGGTGCGAAGGGATTGGACGCTTTCGGGAGCATCGAAGCCCTGTATCGGGATATCCGCAGGTTCTGTATGGATGCCGATCAACGGGATGACCAGTCGATGTTCGCCGCCCATATCAACTCGCTTGCGGCACCCGCTCACGAAACAGCCCAGCAGCATGATGATGGAAAGCTCCCCGAGGCGGATAATAGCCACCCCGGATCCGGTTCCCGGGTTCCGGCGGATAACGAAGCGCTGGTGACCCAACGGATAAAAACAATCTATGCCCGGGCGAGCGCCGCGGCTAATTCCGGCGATACCCTGGTGGCCGCGGGCCTGTTCGAGGCCCTGTACATCCTCGCGCCAAAATACAGGCAAATCCCGGGCATCATCGAGAAGCTTAGGCGCAGGGCCGGGGAATCGGGCGATTCCCCTTAATCGCGCCAGTATTCCCCGCCGCCCGGGGTGCGTTTGAGGAAGCGATATTCGATTAAATAACGCCGCAGGGTCGCGTAGTCATACATGCAGGGTTTTAATATGGCATCGACTTCCCCGGGAGAATAGCTTTTGCCCGGAGTGAAGAGTTGGGCGACCCTTCGCAATACCACCAGCTTCGCCTTTTCTTTCCTGGGAAATTTGATGATACTCGGTTCTTCCTTCTGATCGAGATATTTCGCCTCCAGTTCAGCAGCTTCTTCCCTGCTGATAAGGACTCTGTCGTCAGCCACCGGAAGATCCGGGTGAAACTCGATAAATGAGGGCGAAGCGGCTTCATCTCTCGATTCCATCAGGCCCATGATTGCCAGAAAAATCTGAGCTTCCTTCCGTTTTTTCTGCAGCTGGAAGCGGTGATTTCTCACCGTCGATGCCGATCGGTTCCCAATCTCCCGGGCAATGGTTTCATCGTCCTTACCCAGATACTTGCCCAGGAGGACCTTGCTTTGCACTTCGCTGAGACCGTGCACGCCTTTTCCCAATTCGATAAGGTATTCAAGCCGGTCTCCATGGGATGTCAGAACATGGAGCTCCGCAGCTTTTTCTGCTTCGCAGAGCTGCTCACCGATCTGATAAATCAGGCCGCGATGAAATTTTTTTCCACATGCACTGCAGCAGTATTTTTGACTGCTTGCCTCAAATGAGAAGCCTGTCATTGCTGTCTTAATTGATTCATTGTCTAACATAATATAGATAATAACATGAAATGTTTATTAATCAATAGCTGAAAAACTGAATTCCCAAACATATTACAACGATCTCAGTAAATCTGAATTAATACGGATTTATCGCGCTCTGAGGGTTACAATTGATAGCGGAGGAGAGCCATGAGAAGAATCCTCTGCATCCTTATTCTTATTGCCCTGTCCGCTACCTTGGCCGCCCAGGGAGCCGATAACCCCTGGGAGTTCCGCATCATTTTCGACCAGATGATGATGATCCGCATCGGCTTCGAGTATCACTTCGATGATGATTGGTCGCTGCGCAGCAGCCTGGGTATGTCGCCCTTCGGGATTGGCACCGCAGCGGGCGACCTGGTGTTCCTGTACAATCTGCGGGATCCATCCCTGGGATTCCAGGCCGATCTGTACGCCGGCATGCCGTTTTTCTACTTCAACTTCATAGAGGGCCGCTTTGTCGACTGGGATGACATCATCGAAGATCCCTTCTGGGGAATCGGTCCCGGTGGGGGCATATTCTGGTCGTACCAGGCCGAGCGTTTCCGATACGGAATCAATACTGGATTGACGGCCTGGATGGAATGGCAACGCGGAGTGCCCAAGGGACCTAGGCTGATGCCTCACATTTCCCTGGAGCTGATTCTATAGGAGCTCCCTATGCCCGGGAATCAGCAGATGCTGCCGAACCGGTCGAGATAATCGCGTGCCGCCTCCGATGCGCTTGCTGCGGGGTTGCGCTCCTTAAGATACTGCCAGTGGGTGGAGACCGAAAACAGCAGGTCCATCGGGGTCAACTCGGGAAATGCCTCCCCCAGCGAATCGCCGCTCACCGCCTCTGCAAGGGGCTCGTACACCGAGTCGATCCACGAGAACACCGCTTCCCCCCATTCCAGTGGAAAGTCAAGGGGTTCATTTTGGTAGTATTTGTGCACATCTATATGTTCAACCAGCGCATCCCAGGCAGCTTCGCTGTCGGGAACCAGCCCCTGGTTTATCAGTGTCATTTTTAAAAGATACCTTTTTTCGTCCATCGGAATCTCCTTTACCATTTCCTCCCTCCTTCGGATCTGGTATTCTTCCGTATATCGGCCTAAACATATCCTGTTTTCGAAAAAAGTCAATAAAATGCTTTGACAAAATAAAATTTTCACCCATTGTAAAAATACGAAAATTAGTCTAATTTAGTCATCTGAATTTTGAAGATTTCCTGAATGTCGATCGGAAAAGGCTTGAAGTTTTCGTATGAATCTTACCATGATGATCAGGTATGAATACGAGTTTTGCCGACCGGCTTAAACCGCGGAATCTGCGCAGGGATTTGTACGGCGGAATCACCACCGCGGTGGTATCATTGC
>CAWZYW010000347.1:0-3683 GCA_963966255.1 uncultured Salinispira sp.
GTGCAACCTGGAGCCACGCCTCGTATTCCGCAGCTTCCACCAGGGCCGTCGGGAACCGGTGCTGAGCAGTCCGGACGAATTCTCCAGGACTCTCGTTGAAGTCCCCGGCGATGATGATCGGCACCTCAGGGCTGCTATCCAGCAGTTCGGCGCAGCGCCGCACAAGGCTATGGGCCTGCATCCGGCGCAGGATTTCACTTTCTCCGGGGATATTTTCCAGTTTGCTTTTCCAGTGAACGGCAAACAGGATGATATCCGACGAGCCGGGCATACCGGTACGGATATGCAGTTCCAGGGCCGGTCTTAATCCCGAATCCCCGGCACATGCCGAAAGGGTGCGGGCCTGCAAAATGGGATATCGGCTGAGCACCGCCTGGCCGAATGCGAAGCCCTCGCTCCGCCCGCAGGCCTGGAAACGGTACCCCATACCCCGGAGAAAATATCGGACCAGATCCCGGACGACAGAGGGGCCCTCAACCTCCTGCAGGACCACCAGATCGGGACCGCCGGGACAGCACTCCCGGATCACCCGGGCGAGATTCCGCAGACGTCCGTGATAGGCCGCGCTGTTCCACCCCTCGGGATCGGGCCGATATTCGGGAAATTCGCTGCCCTGCAGTTCATCGTCGAAAAGGGTCTGCACGTTATAGCTGAGAATTCGCAGAACCTCGTCACGTTTCAGGCTGGGGTTCTGACAGGAGCAGGAAAAAAGGTATACAAGCGAGAGCGGCAGAAGCAGGCTTATGCCGCGAAGGGTTGTTCTGGACATCGGCTCTCCCGGAGCCCCGTGACCCGGCTGCAAGGCGCAGCGCCGGAGGAGAGGCTCTCAGAAGTAGGACGCGATAACCTCGATTTCCGCTTCGACGGAATCGAATTTAGGAGTAAAATCCCTCCCGGTGATCAGCCGGTAGGCCTCTGCGTAGCGATCGGCCAGTTCCCGCTTTACCTCTTCCGGGATGACCGGGGGCTTTCCCTCGCCCATAAAGCCATGCTCCATAAGCCAGCGGCGCAGATATTCCTTGTCGAGCTTCGCCGGTGAACGGCCGGCATCGAAATCCCCCTGATAGCTGTTTTCGAACCAGTAGCGGGAACTGTCGGGGGTATGGATTTCGTCCACCAGTATTAACTCGCCGGCGCTGATGCCGAACTCATACTTGGTGTCCACCAGCAGCAGGCCGTTTTCTTCCGCCAGTTTCTGTCCCCGGGCAAACAGGGCTCTGGCGGTCTCCTCCACCTGCGCCCAGAGTTCGCCGTCGACCAGACCCCGGGCAACGATTTCATCTGCGCTGATCGGTATGTCATGGGTGCCAACGTGGGCCTTGGTGGATGGAGTGATCAAAGGTTGATCGAAGGCCTGGTTCTCCCTCATGCCCGGTGGAAGCTGAATCCCTGAAATCCGCCGACCGTCGCGGTAATCCCGCCAGGCCGAGCCGGTAAGGTATCCCCTGACCACCACTTCAACCGGCAGCACTTCGGCTTTCTTCACCAGTAGGGTGCGGCCGCCGGGAGCTTCGATGATGTGATTGGGGATAATGTCGGCGGTTTGTTCGAACCAGTAATTGCTGATGCGATTGAGAATCTCACCCTTGCCCGGAATAACGTCGAGAATCCGGTCAAAAGCGCTGACCCGGTCGCTGGTGACCATCAGTATGCCCCGGTCAAGGTAAAAACTGTCCCTGACCTTGCCCTGATACAGGCGGACCGCTCCGGAGCTCACCGCCGCCGAGATCGGCGCCGGCAGGGACCGGGCGGGAATACCGTGGACCCGAAGCTCGCCGGGGGCGGCGAAGCCGGGGAATCCCTCCGGCTCGCCCGCGCGAGCTTCGATCACCCGTCCAGCTCCGTACGGTTATTTACCACCCGGGAAATAAGGCCGTATTCCACGGATTCGGCGGCGTTAAGCCAGTAATCCCGATCGGTATCTTTTTCCACCTGGGCCAGGTCCTTGCCGGTTTCATCGGCGATAAGCTGATTCAGTTTGGCTTTGGTTTTTTCCAGCTCACGGGCATGGATCTCGATCTCGGTGGCTACGCCCCGCATGCCGCTCAGGGGCTGATGGATAAGATAATGGCTGTTCGGCAGCCCGATCCGTCGATCCTTTTGGGCTGCCAGCAGGATCAGGGCACCGGCGCTGGCCACCAGGCCCATTCCGATTGTGTAAACCTGCGGTTTCACGAAGCGGATCATATCGAAAATGGCGAAACCCGCATCGACATCGCCGCCGGGGCTGTCGATAAAAACCTTGATGGGCTCGTCGCCCATGGCTTCGAGGATGAGCAGGCTGCGGACCACCCGCTCGGCCAGCTCCTTGTTCACTTCGCCGCTCAGCAGGATCGAACGGGTTTTCATCATTTTGTTCATCAGGGCGTCGCTGCCGTTTCCCGATTCCTGATTTTTTTCATCATCGCCGTCAAATCGAATGGCGTCGTTTGGGTTCATAGTCTTCTCCGTATTCGGGGGTTTTTTGCGAATCCGTATAATATAGTGAAATTCCCACCGCTTGGACCATATTATAGACGGTTATTCTGCTATGATTAAAGTCATGAGCAAAAGCGCCATGGTGGCCATCGTCGGCCGCCCCTCTGCGGGGAAATCCACCCTGATGAACGCCCTCTGCGGCGAAAAGATTTCAATCGTCACTCCGGTACCTCAGACCACCCGCAACCGGGTTCGCGGCATCCTCAACGATGAGAGCGGCCAGATAGTCTTCCTGGACACTCCCGGATTCCACCACTCGGAGAAAAAATTCAATCAGCAGCTGATGACCCTGGTTTCCGAGAGCCTGGAGGATTGCGATCTGGTTCTCTATCTCATCGACGCCTCCCGACGGCCGGGGGCCGAGGAGCGCGAGCTCATCAGCATCATAGCTAAGGTGTCCGTCCCGGTGCTGCTGGTGGTGAACAAAATCGATGCGGCAGACGCCGCGGCCGCCGCTGCGGTGGAGGAACAGGTGGTACAGGCAGCCGGAGAACCCTTCGCGGCGATCCGCCGGGTATCCGCCACCCGCAGCGACGGTCTCGAAGAATTGAAAACCGAATTATTCCGCCTTGCGCCGGATGGCGAAGCTATGTATCCGGAAGACTACTACACCGATCAGGACCCCGAGTTCCGCATCGCCGAAATCATCCGCGAGCGGGCCATGCTCCGGGCCCGGGAAGAACTGCCCCATGCCATGTATGTGGAGATTCACGATCTGGAAATCCGGGACAGCGCCGACGGCGGAAACGACGGCACGCAGCTGTGGGTACGGGCGTCGGTGAATGTCGAGAACAAAAGCCAGGTCGGCCTGGTGGTCGGCAAAGGCGGCGTGGGGATCAAAGCGATCCGCACTGAAAGCCAGAAGGAAATCGGGCGGCTGTTCCCCTACCGGGTCCACCTGGACCTGCGGGTGAAGGTTAGCCCGAAATGGCGGCGAAACGACGGGCTTATCCGCCGCATCGTAAACTGAAGCCGCCGGGAGGATCCATGACCCGCACGAACTCAATCATTGCGAACCTATTCGTCGCGTTCTTTCTGTTCGCCGTTCTGGCACCCGTCAGCGCAGGAGGCGGTGCCGAGGAGCCTGAAACAGCCCGGATGGCCGCGGTGACCATGTACACCAACGGAACCTCCCTGGTTACCTTTGAAGCCCGGGTGAGCGGCAGCGGAAGCCTGGAACTGGCGGTGCCCGGCGAGGACATGCT
>CAWZYW010000348.1:0-3681 GCA_963966255.1 uncultured Salinispira sp.
TCCCTTACCAGGGCGCCGTCGGCGGGCCACAGCGAAGGACTGAAGGCGAGGATCAGCCCGAAAATTTCCGGATAGCGAATGCCTCCGTACAGGGATATATGCCCGCCGAAGCTGGAGCCAGAAAGCGCCGTGTTCTCCGGGTCGGGAAGCGTTCGAAACTGCTCGTCGATGAAGGGTTTCAAGGTTTCCACAATAAAGGACAGGTATTTGTCGGCCTGGCTGATACCGCCCTGGTAGTCGTATGCCACGTACTCCCTCGCCCGGTTCGTTTCGCCGTTGGCGATGGCCACCACGATCAGGCCGTCGAGCAGTCCAAGCGAATGCAGTCCGTTGAGGGTTTCATCGATTTCCCATTCACCGGCGAAGGATAGTTCCGGATAAAACAGGTTCTGGCCGTCGTGCATATACAGAACCGGGAAGCGGTCGGTTCCGTCCTCGTAGCCCGGAGGAGTGTAAACCCATACATCCCTGGTGCGATCCAGCTGCGGAATGGTGAAGTCAGAAAAATGACTGATGGATCCCGAGACCCGCTCAGATTCATCAATGAGCACATCTCTGAGCTTCGGCTCGGGGCGTTGAGCCGGCGGGGGTGGAGGCAGGGGTTCTTTATCCCCCCCGGAGCAGGAAGCAAGGGCCCAGGATATGGCAAGCAGAGATAGTATAATTGCGGTCAGAGCAGTACGGCGTTTCATTGAAGGGTCTCCCGTGGATGCAGTTGAACCATTGTACCCGCTTATCAGTCATATTCAAGCAGGAAAAAGGGAGGAGTCAGTTTCCATGCCTGCGGCGCATTCCGGTATGCAGGTTCCATGCAGATCGCTGTGATGGCGGTATGATCGAATTGATTTTCGCCGGAATCGGAACCGCCTCATCGGCTTTGAAAACCCTCGGGGCCCTGGCGAAATCCCGGAAGGGTATCGAGCGTTCGTTCCTCAGAAAATCGTAAGAATCGGATACGATCCGAATCGTATTCTTATTCGCCGCCGGTTGATTAACCTGCTATCCCTTTTGCTGCTTCTCTCCCGCCATATCGGAAGATAGACCGGGCAGTCCCGCCATCCCGAACAGAGGATGAAGCGGCTTCAGGTTCCTCAAAACGAAATGATAGATCAGCAGGGCGGTTCCCGTGGTACCGATCAGCAGGATAGGCAGGGTCACCACAGCCGGCATTTTAGTGGCGAAGAGAAAAAAGGAGATGGCGAGCTGTATGGGCATATGCAGGATATACACCGGATACACCGCTTTGCTCAGGTATTTCAAAGCTCCGGAGGGGCGGCGGATGTGCTTTCCCGCGAAGCCGAAGACTGCCAGAATCCAGCCGGTGGATTCAACGGCGACCAATACGGGGACATTGAGTTTGAATTCGAAGAATGCGCTTCGGGTGACGAACAGGATTGCGGCTATCGCCAGGGTAAACCACCTCGCCCGCTCGATGGCGGATTTTACCGGTTCCCCGGCGGAAACCAGGAGGAAGCCCTGGGTGAACCAGATCAACCCCAAAGCCAGACCGTGAACGCTGAGGGCGTATCCCGCATAGCTTTCAGGCTGAAGCGCAAGGACCTCCGCTATGGGCAGGAAAGCCAGCATGGGAAGCAGCCAGGATCTGGAGAAAATTCTCCGCCATAGGCGGATCAGCCGGTTTTCGGGGTGTTTCCGAAACCATGCCGCCAGGGGAAGCAGCAGCAGGGCGTACAGCAGCAGGTTGGCCAGGAACCACAGGTATCCCGGATTGGGAAAATATCCGTAAGGCTGGTCATAGAAGCGGGCCAACAGGAAGTTGGTCAGCGGAACCATCACCAGAATGCCGAAGGTCAACGGTACTCCCAGGCGGAAAGCTCGGTCGGCGAACAGCCGCCGGCTGTCCCTTCTTCGGGATGCGAATGCGAAACCCATGCCCGACACGGCGAACAGGATGGGTATCCGCCAGATATTCAGTATCTGGGTTGCTTCCCACAACAGCGGAAGCCGTACCGGGCTGGCGATGAAGCCCACCCAGGGTGACCATGGCTCGTATGACAGAACGATGTGATAATAAATAAGCAGTCCAAGGGCTATGGTTCGGATTGCATCGATATCATGTCGACGATTATTGATATCAGGCATGGTTATTCTCCCTTTTTCATCAGCCGGAGAATCCGGCGGTAGACGATGTTTGAAATCGCCGTGGACTTCCCGCCGATCACCTCGGCGGTTCCCCAGGTCTCGCCACCGGTAGTGCTGACGAACTGCACCACCACCGCGTCCATCTCCTCAAGGTAGCGGGCCTTGCTGTGATATCCCGGCACCCATCCGTCATGCTCGAATTCATATATCGTGCGGTAAATCTCCTGCGCCGGAGGGCTCAAAAAGGTTCCGTCATTCAAAGCCCTGAGGAAAATTCCCACGTCCCGGGCAGATGCGATCATCGACCCGCCGCGAGACTTGAGGTCGGTATCGTCTTTATACCAGTAACCGCTTGCCACCAAATCGGGATCCGCTTCTTCCAGGGTGAAGTAGGTGGATTCCAGACCTAGCCGTTGCGAAAGCATGTCATACACATATTGATGGTGGCGGTAACCCAAGAGCTGGTCGAGAATTCGGCCCAGCAGGAGGTAATTCGTGTTCGAGTAGGCATAGCGGGCACCCGGTTCGAAATCCGCCGGCGTATCCAGAACCAGCGCGAGGTTTTCGTCTTCGGTCGTTGGTGCTGTGAACCAGTTGGAGCCCGGCTGATAAATGAATTCGGGGATGCCGCTTCGGTGCTGCACCATCATCCTGACGGTGATCCGGTCGGCATTTTCGATCCTGCCGCTGATCTCGGGCAGATATTCGCCGAGGGTCCCGTCCAGGTCCAGGCGGCCGTCGGCCGCCAATTGGGCGGCGGCGGCGGCCAGGTACAGTTTGTGGATGCTTCCGATTTTAAACAGGGCATGGGGATCCGCAGCCTCTCCCGTTCGCTTGTTTTTATAGCCGGCGGCATAGAACTCCGGATCACGATCACCCCGGTCGATGTAGAGGATGATGCCGTCAAGACCCCAGCCGACTGCTTCTTCCAGTTGCTCGTCGATGTTGGCGGGCAACGGCGCAAGAAGCGGCGGCAGCAGATCAAGCGGTGCGATGACCGCTCCGATGCTGAGACCAATGATTGGCATGATGATCCGCAGGATGCGTACCACCCGCGGGGTTTTCCTCTTATTTTTCATCAAACAGCCGCTCCACTATCCGGCTCAATTCATCCCGCTTTATCCCGAGCTGTTTCGCTACGTCGACGATTCCTCTTAATTCCTCTTCGATGGAATCCTTGCGGACGCTTTCAATGATATTGGTGTCAATGGTTTTCACGAATGATCCTTTGCCGGTAACGGTATAGATGAGGCCGTTGCGCTCGAGCATTTCCCAGGCTTTTTTCACCGTGATCACGCTCACCCTGAATTCCTTCGCCGTCAACCGGATCGACGGCAGCATTTCATCGGCCGCAAGCTGTCCGCCGATGATCTGAGATGCGATCTGATCGTACAGCTGCTGATAAATCGCCTTGTTTGATTGATATTGGATCTGTACGTTTAGCATCACCTGATTCTCATGTAGTTGCGATATGACCATCTGGCTGCTATCAGATTGGCACCGATGAAAATAGCCACGCCAGCCAGCAGTATGCCCAGCTGCATGGAAACCGAATCCGATTTCATCAGCCTTCCCAGC
>CAWZYW010000349.1:0-3673 GCA_963966255.1 uncultured Salinispira sp.
GTAATCAGCTGCTGGTCCTTGGGGAAGCGATTGATCCCGCTGAACAGGACCCCCTCAGCGGCCCGTTCGCCCTTCGCTACCAGTTTCCATTGAATTCTTTCCCCGAAAGCTGGGGCGAAGTGCCCGGAGAGCCGCCCTATGTCGTCCGGCTGTTATTTCTGATGGCGAGTATCCCGGCGGATCCTGCGGTTCCGGCCGCAGGCTACGAATCGGCGCTGCTTGAGCTGTATTCCCAACCGTCCGCCGGATCGGCTCCCGGCCCGAGCCCCGGAGCGCCGCTGCTGCGCTGGCCGGAGGTTCAGGGAACCCGCCAGGCGATTTCGCTCCGGCAGATCGCCTACCGGTTTTTTTTCGATTCCGAAGGCAATTGGATCCGGACACTTCGCTATTTTTACCGTGCTGACGGACGGCTGTACGAACGCCTGCTGATCGATGAGCGGGGGATCCAGCGCTTCCGGGTCCTGGAGGAGGGCGACCGGGGGACCATCGAGGTTCTCGCCCTGGGCGAGGGTGAAGAGAACTCGTATCGCCGCTTCGATAATCAGGGCCGGTTGATCGGACAGAGCGGCGGAAATCAGACCCTCAGCATCAACTACGGCGAAGACGGGACCCGAAGCGAACGGGAGGCCTTGCCCGACGGGGGAAGCGAAATCAGAGAATACGATGCGGAAAATCGTATTCTTAGAAGCGAGACCCGCTACGCCGACGGTGTCCTTGAGACCAGGGATTTCCGGTACGATGGTGACGGCCGTATTATAGCTGAGGCCTTTTCCGGTCCTCTCGGAGAGGTTGCCACCGAATACCGCTACGAAAACGGCGATCTTGCTGAGATCGAGACGATAAGGGACGGTGTGCGCATCAGCCTCCAGCAGATCGATGGCTCCGGCCGCACCGAAACCCGATACCTTAGGGGAGAGCCGGTGCTGCGGATCCGTTTCGAAGACGGCGCTCGGATATACGAAGAGGAACTCGTCGATGGCGAAGTGATCCGTCGACGGGATTATCGCGAGGAGAGCGAATGAGGCGCATGCAATGGATACTCTTTATCGCCCGTCGCCTGATGCGCTCCCGGCGCCGCTCCCGCAGCTCGGTAACCGCCTTGCCTTCGATATTCGGCCTGGCCCTGGGAGTCCTCACCCTGATTACTGTGATCTCGGTGATGAATGGCTTCCAGCGCAACACCATCGAGGATCTGATAGAACTGAACAGCTTTCACCTCAGGATACGGCCCGAAGGCCGTAATGATCTGGTTGAGCTCTTGCAGGACCTGCCCGAAGTCGAACTGGCGGCGGAAATCATAGAGACCCAGGCCCTGGTGGAGGGATATTTCAGCGGTGCCCAGGCGGCGCTGATCAAGGCGCTTGATCCTGAGCTGTTTGACGAAGGCAGTGATTACGCCCGGCGCCTGGGCCTTGAAGGCGGCGTTGCTTTGGGAGACCGGGAAGTGATCCTCGGGCGTGAATTAGCCCGTTTCCTCGGTGTCCAGCCCGGAGACTATATCTCGGTGCTTGGCCTGGGCGGTGAGAGCATCGACATTCGGCAGCCCGTCAGCATCGACCTTGAAGTGGTTGAGCTTTTCGAAAGCGGTTACTACGAATTCGACCGGAGCTGGGGCTATATATCTCTGGGGACCGCCGCCGGGGAGTTGGCGTCGGGATATCGGCGGGAGATCGCGGTGAAAATCACCGACCGCAACCGGGATATAACGGCGATCCGCCGGATCGTCGATTCAATCCCCGGCTTGGAAGGAGAACAGATCCAGAGTTGGCGGGAGTACAACCGAAGCATATTCGGAGCCCTGCGGGTGGAAAAGGCGTTGATGGCCTTCCTGGTAGGTCTGATTTTCCTGGTGGTGGGGGTAAACATGTTTCAGGGGCTGCGTCGTTCGGTCCATGAGCACCTGGAGGATATTGCGGTGATCAAGGTTCTGGGCGCTTCGGACCGGGATGTCCGCCGAGTATTCGTAATTGAGGGAGTCCTCATCGGACTGATCGGCACGACCTTCGGGGTAATCCTGGGCATAGCGGTGGCCGGTAATATCAATGGGATATTCGCCTCCATAGAAATGTTGGTTAACCTGATTCAGAGCAGCGCCGACTTTCGCATCTTCTCGCCCAGCTATTTTTATCTCGAATCGGTTCCCTCCCACATCATCCCCTCGGAGGTGATCCTCATCGCCGGAGTGTCTTTTCTCTCGGCGCTGATTTCCGCGTACGGGGCGTCCCGCCGGATTTCCGGCCTCAAGCCCCGGGAGGTACTTAATGATGAATGATTTCAGTGGCCCGCACTCCGATGAGCGAGGTGCCGAAGAAGCCGGTCGGCCCTTCGTGGAAATCCGTGGGCTCACCAAGACCTATCTCGGAGCCGGCGGGGGCCTTTCCATTATCCGGGACCTCGATCTGAGCATGGGCGCCGGAGAGATTCTGGTGATAACCGGCGAAAGCGGATCGGGTAAGACCACGCTGCTCAATATTCTCGGGGGCCTGGACCGGGCCGACGGCGGCGAAATTCGGGTGGGGGACACCCTGGTTTCGGATCTGGCCGAATTCCAGCTTTCGGAGTATCGTCAGCAGCATTTGGGGTTTATTTTCCAGTTCCACCATCTTCTGAAAGACTTTTCCGCCCTTGAAAACGCCATGATGCCCGCTCTGATTCTGGGAAAACCCCGGGCCGAGGCTCAGGAGCTGGCCCGGGAACTCCTGGATCGTATGGGCATGGCCCAACGCCTGGATCATTTTCCCTATCAGCTTTCGGGCGGCGAACGCCAACGGGTGGCCATCGCACGGGCGCTGGTAAATGATCCCGGTCTGATCCTCGCCGACGAGCCCACCGGAAGCCTCGATGAGGAGCGCAGCCGGGAGGTGGAAGCCCTCCTGTTCGACCTGGTGAGGGAGCGGGGTAAAACCATGATTATCGTAACACACGACCGCCGCCTGGCCGGATTGGGCATGCGCAATCTGACTCTCACCAGCGGGAGCCTGAAATGAAGCGCAGAGTGCCGGGGAGGACGTCCCTGGTCTGGCAGGTGGCGCTTCGATTTCTGTTCGGCCGGCGCAATGACCCGGGAAGCAGGAATTACACCTTCCGCCGGATCCGCGGCGGGGTGCTGGGTATCGCCTTGAGCCTTATTCCCCTGGTGGTGGTATTCGTGGTCGCCAACGGCATGATCAGCGGCATTACCGTCCGGTTCCTGGAAACCGGAACCTATCATCTTCAACTGGTTGCCCGGGGAGATAGCGATCTGGAAAGCATGGAGATTCTCAGCGGGGATATCCGGATGCTGCCGGGGGTTCGTTCGGCCTACCCGGAAATCCAGGGGCTGGCTCTGTTGGCCGGCGGCCGGGGGCATAACGGCGTCCAGATCCGGGGCATCGATCCCGCCATGCGGGAAAACGACCCGGGCTTCCAGCGCTATATGGAGCTCATCGATGGCGATTTCGATCTCTCCGAGGGCCGCAGCCTGCTCATCGGCGAGTACCTGGCCGCCCAGTTGGAGCTGGCTCCGGGCGATCCCGTGCGGATCATCACCACCCGGAGCGATCGCAGCTCCCGGTCCCTCCCCCGGGTCAGCCGCTTCACCGTGGCCGGGGTGGTTTCCAGCGGCTATCGGGAACTCGATTCGCTCTGGGTCTTTACTGTCTCTTATACACATCTCCGAGCCCACGAGACCGAG
>CAWZYW010000350.1:0-3672 GCA_963966255.1 uncultured Salinispira sp.
GTATACCCGATATTTCCTTATTTTGCCGCAGTAAGATCGTTGACCCATTTCCCGCTGCGGGTCCTCAGTATCCCCAGAAAGCTCTTCGCGATTTCCTCGGAACTCGCGAGAAAGAAGACGAGAACCGGAGGCCAGTACAGCACCAGGCCGGAGAAGTACGCCAGCGGCAGCCCGATGAGCCACACCCCCCCGACATCGAGGATCAGGCTGAAGCGGGTATCGCCGCCGGCCCTGAGAATACCAACTATCTGGACAATCGACAGCGCCTTGAAGGGAAACATGGCGGCGCTGACCAGCAGGAAATTCCGGGCATAGGCCAGGGTGTCCGGCGATACCCGGAACAAGCGGGGAATAAACGGCGACAGGGCTGCCAGCACCAGGCCGGCGGCGATTCCCACCACCGGGGCCAGCCAGCTGAAATTCGCCGCATACTCCCGGGCCTTTCCGGGTTCTCCGGCGCCTATGGCGTTGCCGATCATGATGTAACAGCTGATGCCCATTCCCACGAACACAACCAGGAGCATACGGAACACCGTATCGGCGATGTTACGGGCGGCCAGCACCTCCGTGCTGATGCGGCCGAATATCGCATTGAACAGGGAAATGCCCATGGACCAGCCGATTTCATTGAGAACCACCGGCGAAGCGGTCTTCATGACCCTTCTGAACAGGCTTCGCTCCCAGTTGAAGAATTCCCGAAAAGGCCCCGCCGCGGCGTGCCTGCCGCGATAAGCGAAGCTGACGATGAGAAGGGCCTGAAGACCCCTGGCGATAAGGGTGCCGGTGGCCGCCCCGCGGATGCCCATTTCAGGGAATCCGAGCTTCCCGAATATCAGCAGGTAATTCAGGGCCGCGTTTGTGCCGAGGCTGATGGCCGTGGCGATCAACGGGAGCCTGGTTTCCCCGCAGGACCTCAGACCGGTGGCGAAATTTACCGCGACAGCGGTGAGGGGATACGAGAGGGCGGCAATCACCAGATATTCGGAGGCCGCGTCGAGAACCCGGGGATCTTCGGTGAAAATGCTCAGAAGAAGACGGGGACGGATGAGGGCCGCCGCGGCTGCCAGGCTCGAAACAATCAGGCTTATCATTAGTCCTATGCCCATTACCTGCCTGATATGCCCGGCGTCACGGCGGCCCCAGTACTGGCTGATAAAAATTCCCACACCGGAGCTGACTCCGAAGAGGGTCAGTAGGGTTATGAAATATACCTGATTGGCCAGGGCCACGGCGGCGATGCTCACATCGCCGAGCTGACCGATCATAAAGGTATCGAGGAAATTCACCGAGGACTCGAGCAGGCTCTGAGCGGCTACCGGAATGCCGAGGGTGAGTAAGCTTCGAATAAACGAAGCATCGATTTTCGCTTTCAGACTGATGGGCACGATGCTTTTCCCGCTTGACTTAGTCGGCGCTGATACAGCGGTTTCTGCCGTTGTCTTTGGCGCGATACAGCGCCTGATCGAGCCGTTTGAGGAAATCCTCCAGCGATTCGCCCTTTTTGAATTGACCGACACCCATGCTCACCGTGGGCTTCACGTTCCGTTCATGGCCGTCTTTGATTTCGATGCCGGCGGTCCGGTCGCGGATCCGCTCGGCCACCAGCATGGCCGCTTCGATCCCCGTATCGGGGAGGACGATGAGAAACTCCTCGCCGCCGAAGCGTCCGAGGCTGTCGGTGATTCTCAGGCTCGCCTGGGTCTGGTTGACGAATTCCCTGAGAACCAGATCGCCGAAATCGTACCCGAAGGTATCGTTGATCGTCTTGAACTGATCCAGGTCCGCGAGAACCGCCGAGAGGGGAGCCTGATAGCGGACGTATCGCTGGATTTCGGTTTCGAGGATGGAGCTGATGTGCCGGCGGTTGTTCGCACCGGTCAGGAAATCCCGGGTCGAAAGCAGCTGGAGCTCCCGGTTTGCCTTGATCAGGCTGGACGATGCACTCCTGGCCGATTCGGCGTATTGTTGGCGTACGTTTTCGAAAATCAGCAGAAATGTGGACAACGCGAGATAGGACCCGAAGATGATAGTGAACTGAAGGCCGGTATACACTTCATCGATTACCCCCGCGAGAGCCAGGAAGAAGATGATAAGCAGGCCGAGCATCTGCACGGCGAGGTAGACGATGCCTTTGGCAGCACCCTTCAGGTAAAAAGCGAATACGGGAATGAAGTAAGACCAAAGCGGTCCGGTTTGTTCGATGCCGCCTTCGTAAAATATCGTCCAGGTAAAAGCCATGTAGGGAAGAAGCACGAAGGTGCCTGCCCGATCGAGATTGCCGGTTCGCTTCGGGAGAATATAGTTCGCGATGGTCAGGCATAGGAGAAGGGACAGTACGCCGGCTATCAGATATCGTTCGATAAGCAGATCGACGATGGTGAAAATTCCCAGGAATGCTATGATGAAATATGAGAACGCGGAGAATATCTGATTCCGACGCCGCCGTTCCAGGGCGGTAAAATCGATTGATTCCATGTTGAATCAGTATAATACACCGCGGAGCGCCGGGGAGGTTTTTTTATTCTCCGCCGTCGCCTTCCATCCGATCATACGCGTACAGCGAACTCCCCCGTGAGAAACGAGCGATGATGGTTTCGCTGACGTCCGGCAGGAAGCGGTACAAGCCCCGGATCGCCTTCCCCGCGGCGGTCATAACGACCCGGCGCTTTCTTCGGCGTACCAGCCGATGGCAGGCCCGGGCCACGTCGAGCTGGGTGCTGGCGGTCTTTTCCCGCTTCAGGGGAATCAGTTCGCCTTTCGGGTTGTACATGGTTTTGTCAGGACCGTTTTCGGTGAAGGATACATACAGTACGCCGACGTGCACCCGGGGGGATAATTCCATGCGGAGCGATTCGCCCAGGGCGGTGAGGGCCATTTTCGAACTGCAGTACGGCGCAACGCCGGGCAGACCCTTTAATCCGGCCAGGCTTGAGATGAATACCACGCTGCCGCCGCTTTTAATAAGCGCCGGGAGGGCGGCATGGGTCATGTTCACGCTGCCGTTGAAGTTCACTTCGGTAATGGTGTGGAACAGCTCCAGGCTGATGTCGGCAAACATGCCCCGCATGGTCATTCCGGCGTTATTCACCAGGATATCCAGCGATCCGAAACGCTCTGTCACTGCCGCCGCGGTATTCGCGCACTGCCCTGGATCGGTGACGTCGCAAACCAGAGCCAGGCTTTCGATCCCCTCGGCCTGAAACTCTCCGGCGCTTTTTTCCAGCACTTCCCGGTGGCGGCCGCAGATCGCGACATTACAGCCCATCCGTCCGAAGTACCGCGCGATTTCCCGGCCGATGCCCCGACCGCCGCCGGTCACCAGTATGGTTTTTCCCGATAACCTCGTATCCCCCACCATCATTCTCCTCCCCGCGCGCCCTGCGGGTTTGTATTTAATCACTTCCCGGCATCCACATAGCCCTGCTTTTCCAGCCAGGCGAAGCACTCATCGGCGGCCTCGTCTATCGGAATATCGGGCAGGTTAAGTTCCCGCCTGGCTTTTTCCGAGGAGTAATAACAGCCGGCGTTGGATATCCTGGCCATTGCATAGCTTATGGTCGGCGGTTTTCCGCTGAGGGCTGCCGCAGCGCTTCCCAGGAGTCCGGTGATACCCACCCGAACGCGGGGGAACTCCAGCTTCGGCGCTTTGGCGCCGACGATGGGTGCGAAGCG
>CAWZYW010000351.1:0-3671 GCA_963966255.1 uncultured Salinispira sp.
GAATTATTTCATCTAAAGCTCAGACTGTGCAGGGCCTGGTAAATTGACGGTTACGTCACTAAGCAAAAACCCTCACAGAAAAAAAACGCCCGGATTTTTCCGGGCGTCTGGAAATCGGCTACCGGGAATTGATTACCGGGAGGTAGCCCGCAGCCGTTCGAGTACCAGTTCGGTAATGTCCACTTCCTGGCTCCACCACAGGAGTTTGTCGTCGTTGGCGGTCACGACGATGGTGAATCCGTTCGCCTCTGCGACGAAGGCGATGGCGTTCTGAAGCTGTGACAGGAAGCTGTCGGAGTTGAGAAGCCGCTGCTGGCGGTCGTATAGCTCCCGCTGTTTGATTCGCTGGAAATCCTGAATGAACTGGGTTTTCTCGTAAATTTCCTCATCGAGACGCAACGCGTCATTTTCCCGGCCTTCGCTTTCAGCTTCCAGTTTCTGTTCCTGCAGGCGGCGGAGGATGGCCACATGGCCGTCCAGTTCCTGCTGAATAGAATCTTTGAGCTCTTCGAGCTCACGAACTGCCAGTGAATCCTGGAAAAACGAATTATAAACGGTGGAGATATCTACGACGCCGACGGTGGTCAGCTGCTCCGCCGAGAGTGAGACGGATACCATCAGAATACATGCCAGTAATGCGATCTTTTTCATTTGAATGCTGCTCCTGCAAATCATTTTCGATACGTACTATTCGTTAAAGACTGATTGAGAATATCAGGTTAAGCCCGGAACCCGGGCGCTCGGGATCATTGAACAGATTTCCGTCCTGCCATTCAAGCTCGCCATCGGTAAATTTGAACAGTTTCGCCAGATATATCCGGAAAGGGAACTGGGGAATGCTGAAGCGGATACCGCCGCCGAGACCGAAGAGCCAGTCATCGCTTCCCGGGGCGAAAATCTGATTCCGGTCTTCGACGATGCGTACCGCTTCGCCGTACAGGTCAAACCACAGAATCTGCTCCGAAATCGGCAGGCGGAACTCAAGCCAGTTGTTGATCAGCGCCTGGCCGTTGCTGATGGTCGGCCAGCCCCGGGCAATGGTCATGCTGTTTGTCGCCAGCAGGCGTCCCTCGGCTTCGAAATTCTCTTCACCATAGGTGAAGAACTGGGGCAGCATCAGGGAAAGACTGCTGTTCGCCGCGAAAACGAGTTTCCAGCTGAACGATGGGCTCACCTCATAGTCGAAGAGGGTCCGGTAATACTGCAAGGTGGTATCGGTGCGGATGAAGTTTTTCGAACCGCCGAGGATACCCCCGGTATAATTGAAGCCCTGTTCAATAAGGTAGCCGTTCTGAGGATTGAAGAACACATCCCGATTATCAAGGGCGAAGGTCAGCGAAATGCTGTTCTCGAACTTGAAGACCCCGAGATTTTCCCGTATTTCGTAGCTGAACGGCCGATACAGCTGATCATCATAATTAACCAGGGACAGTCCCGATGAAATGCTTCCGCCGATGTTTCCCCAGCCCAGGGGCGTACGCCGCCTGATCCCGGAGCTGAAACTCAATCCCACGTACCAGTTCGTGTATTCCATGAGGTACGCTTCATCAATGGCGGATGATCCGCCGGCATAGATGTAATCGGTGACCAGGTCGTACTGGAGGATTTCAACTTCGGTGGGCACTCCGGGGAAGGGCTCTCCGGCTTCATAGTCGGTGGAGTTATACGTGGTGGCCTGTGAGAACACGTAATACCCTTGGAAGGGGTCGGGCACGCCGTTCTCATCGTTTTTATCAAAGACGGGATACAGGATGTCCTGAAGCTGGTCGTTCCGGACCGAGCGGTCCACGGTCAAAGTGGCGCCTCCGGAGAAGCGGTCGCCGAAAAGCCAGCCGTCCTGGAAATTCAGCGCCAGGGTCTGTTGCTGAGGAGATACCGTCAGATCGGCCCCTATGGTCTGGCCGTTGCCCAGGAAGTTGGTGTCGTACCATTTGACGATGCCGGAAATCGGAAAACCCCCGCCGCCGCCGACGGAAAAGCCCAGGCGGATGTCGGTGGTCTGCCCTTCCTCCAGGTTGATGATCAGATCCATCAGCCCGGGAACCGAACCCTGGGGAGTCTCCACATTGGGCACGTCGGCGAAATACTGGGTGTTGTACAGGTTGCCGATGCCTTCGCGGATTCTGGACGCCGAGAACACATCGCCTTCCTCGAAGGGGAGCTCCCGAAGGATAACCTCATCCTTCGTTTTGGTGTTGCCCCGGATGATGATGTTTTCAATGTATGCCCGCCCCTGTTCGACGATGGAGAAACGATAGCTGATCTGCTGACGGGCTTCGTCCCGGGTTTCATCGAGGGTGATCTGGTTGAATATATATCCGCCCTGATAATAGCGATCGCTGACTTGCTGGAATCCCTGCTGAAGCAGCGGGGCATCGAGGACCTCTCCGTCGTCCAGGAGAATTTCGTCCCTGAGCTCTTCATCGGTAAAGATGGTGTTGCCTTCGAACTCCACCCCGCCGAAGAACCAGGCGATTCCTTCATCGATATAATATGTCAGCCTGAGGAACTGGCGGTTGCGTTCTTCGTCGACGATGATCTCCCGCTCGATATCCAGGACCTGAGCGTCGACATAGCCGTTTTCTCCATAGAACTGGAGTATGGCCTGACGGTCCAGCTCCAGGTTGGCGAGTTCGAAGGTTCCCGCATTGAACAGTCCCTGTTCCTTGCTTTCAATGACGCCCCGCAGGCGGTTTTCAGTGGCGAAGCTGATGCCTACGAAGGTGATTTCCTCGATATTGGTCTGGAAGCCTTCGGTGATCTCAAATACGAGAACCTGGCTGTTGTCCCCGGCATCCTGGTAGGAGAACTCAACGTTAACGTCGGCGAAACCCCGTCCGCGATACAAAGCCGCGATGGCATCCCGATCGACCCGGGCCTGTGCCCTGGACACGAAATCACCGGTCTTGCTGATGATCTCGTCGAGAATGGTTTCCCGCCGCAAACGCTGATTTCCGGAGAGGCGAACCGCATCAATGACCGGACGCTCTTCCACGGTGAACTTGAGGATCAGCTGGCTGCGCTCCTCATTGCCGGGCACGGCCTCCGGGATGATCAGGTCGAAATATTCCAGGTTATACAGACGTCGCTGGATATCCAGCAGCACATCGTCGGTGAAAACCTGGCCGATAAACGGCGTGACCACACCCCGGATATCGTTCTCCGAGACGTTCACCAATCCGTCGAATTGGATATCGGAAATGGGAATATTAATGTACCAGGCATCCTCGTTCTGGGCTGCCAGGATGGTCGCGAGGCTCAGCATGATGATCAGCGCCGCAAGTAATCGATTCCGCACTATGAGCTCCTAAGGCTTTTGTGAATCACCGGTTCCCCGGAGCGAAATCCCGGGAGAACGTCAGCGTATGGTCGGTTACGAATAATGTGTCCGGATTTTCCGGGGCAAATGTCCAGGTGAGATCGAAAAAGGGAGTGGCCCATTCGAGGCTGAACTCCGCATCGATTTCAATTCCGATAAAATCATTCGCCGGCCGGTCCACGGGGTTCTGTTCCTGCAATTGGACCATCAACTCCATAAACACTTCATCACCGATGTACCGACCCATCAACAGCGTGGTATTTCTCAGATACCGGCCGAGGGTGATCGGACTATTGTTATTTAAAGGTACGTCCGGATCGGGGGTTACAATAACATCTTGCAGAAAGTTCTG
>CAWZYW010000352.1:0-3667 GCA_963966255.1 uncultured Salinispira sp.
CTCGTGGGCTCGGAGATGTGTATAAGAGACAGTACCAACACTATCTGCCAACGCTGCGGGATTACCTCCATCGGCATCGTCGGAGTCCTGATCTCGGGGAATCACCACCATTACTTCTCCCCCGCTGTCTATGGCCGATCCGTTTTCTGGATTTGTACCGGGATCCGAAGATCGCTGCTTCGTGATAACAAGGATTGAAGTGAGAATCGTCAGGGCAAGGACCATCAGGATTGCAATGATCTGAGTTCGCCGGATATAGTGTTTTTTAATGAATAATCGCCAAGCCAAAATACGAGAACACCTCCTGGGAGATTATGATATTCCGATCAGGGACCCGCTTTGGGGACATATATACCTCTCCGCCGGTATGAAAAAGCTGGTTGAAACAGCGGAATTTCAACAACTTGCCCGTATAAAACAGCTGGGACCCAGCTATCTGGTGTACCCCGGAGCTACGCATACCAGATTAAACCACAGTCTTGGGGTTTTTCATACGGCTTACCGGATGATTCTCAGTTTCCTCCGCGACGATGGAGATCCGGGCTTGAGCCTGGAAGGAGTAAAGGCCTTCCTGGTTGCGGCCCTGCTCCATGACCTGGGGCATTTCCCCTACACTCACAGTCTGAAAGAATTGCCGCTGAAGGAGCATGAGGAGCTGACCGCATCGTATATTCTGAATGGAGATCTCAGGCGGATTATCCGTGAGGAGATAGGCACCTTGCCGGAGCTGTGCGCCGCAATAGTCGATGAAGGGATCCCTAATCAGAGCAGGGAAATCAGCTTCTTCCGCAAACTGCTCAGCGGGCCCATCGATCCGGATAAGCTCGATTACTTGAATCGGGACGCATATTTCTGCGGGGTACCCTACGGCTCGCAGGATGTTGACTATATCCTTTCGGTGCTTCACCCCGACCCGGATCACGGAGTGGTCATAGAAGCCAACGGCGTGGCAGCCATTGAAAGCCTGCTGTTCTCCAAGTATCTGATGTATCGGGCAGTCTACTGGCACAATACCGTGAGAATTGCGACGGGAATGATAAAAAGCAGCCTCCATCGAGCCCTGGCTGCAGATGTGATCATACCGGATGATCTCTACGGATTAGATGACGACAGCTTTTATACTCGCTTCGGCAGCCGGGAGGAGCCCTGTTTCACGAACATCAGACGGGTCTATAATCGGGAGCTCCATAAAACCATCTTGAGCGTGCCATTCGACGAACACCATCCACTGCACCAAAGCATGCAGGATCTGGATCAGCGGGCCATCAGGGAGGAATTTATCAGAGCCGAACTCTCCGACCTGGTAGGTGTGCCCATCGGGGAACATCAGATGCTCCTCGATATCCCCGAACGAATCTCCTTCGAAGCCAGACTGATGGTTCGGGACGGTCAAAGAATCCAGAGCTACACAGCCATGAAGTCGGTATTTACCCCGGAAGTCGTCCATCAATTCGTCGGTAATCTTCGCAATATACGACTCGCTGTCGCGCCTGAGATACATCGGCTCATGGAAGAGCGCCATGTCGAACCCAGGCACATAAAAAATCTCGGCGGCCTATAATGATTAATACAAAAGCGTCAAAATGCAATAAACAGCGGAGGTACCGGTGAACGGAGACTCGCTCATTGACGAAAGAAAAAGAAGAGTGGAAGTGCTGCTCCGTGAATTGAATTATGAAATCATTGATGCCGAGGATCTCGAGGATGCGTATTCCGCGAGCATACAGGATGATCAGGGATTTATGGCGGCATATTACATCGATCGGGAAAGCAAGTTCCTTGAGTTTTCCTTCGTGTTCAGCTTCTCGCCGGAATTTCAGGATTTTATTCGCGATCGCCTCGATGAAATGCTGCAAATTTGCTACGAGTTCGCTTCATACGTTAATATAATTAACAGCAAGGATGAGATTGCATTCAGCGTGTTCACAAAGATCTACTATGCGGGTCTGAATTACTATGCGTTGAAAGAAACTTTGAAGGACTTCAAGGCGGCGGTCAGGAATCTGACCGAACTCCTTGATATCCGGCAAGACATCCAGAAAGGGGAGGATTATGGAGATTCATAATCTGATGGAGGACAAGGTCCTTAACATTCTCAATGAAATTTGCGACGAAGAAGAGCGCAAGGCCGAAAGCGGATATTGTACCAGCCCTCAATGCCGAATGGACGCCGCATGTTTTGTGTTGAACCGCATTCCCCAACGCTATGTAACCTCCGGCAGAGGTTTCGCTCACCTGGAGACCGATTTGAGCATTGATGCTCAGATTCATATCGATATCGTCACGCTGGCCCACGAAGGACTCCGCAGGGTCACCACCATTCAGCGTAGCTTCTACGAAAAAGGAGATCCCGAAGGTGAAACAATCGACGAAGGAATCTATTTCCAATTTCCGATGATCAAGGGAAGAATTTTCAACGGCCTGAATTTTGAACCGGTCATCGATGTCGAGGTGGAGTTTCGTTGCGACGGAGACATAGTTCCCATGGTCGATACCCGCTGGCAAAATCCCTATCCCATCGTCAACAATACCCCCGGAACCTACCTGTTCTGGCCCAAGCCCATAAAGGCCAATACGATCGGGGAAGAACGGGAATTCGTTTTCGAACTGGTGGTTCACGATGATGAGTTTGAGCCTTTTCTACATTCATTTACTTTGAAACTAAATGCGGAACAAATCAAACCCATCAAAGGAATGAAATCCCTGAGGGATTACAATCTCCAGGACCTCTTTCTTCTACCCCTGGATGATGAAATCCGATAGCCCCGAGAAGCTCGGAAGGAATCGATCAGCCTAATAGCTTCCCGCTGAAAGTATGATCCGCACCATCGCCGGTGCGGATGTCTGCCTGCCAGGAAATGACATTGAAATCGCACAGGCCATTGATATCGTTAGATAAATGGATACTGGATTCCAGCGCTTTGTGCAGCCGCAAATCTCCGTATATCACCTGATGTGTACCAGAGCAAACCAATATCAGCTCTGTACCGTTTGCAGAAACATTCACTGTAATCTGACGGCAGGATGCGCGGATATGGAAGCTTCGAATGCTTAATTCGAATATCTCGTCATTTTTTACTCGAGTCCACCGTGTCAGAAAGTAAAACTGGCAGGGTAAATCAATGCCAAAGTAGTCCATGGGCAATCATAACACCGAACGTGTTATTTACGAAATTTTTTTGTGAGGCGTCCATAATGCAGTGCTCCGAAAACAGCTGATATTAATGATACAGGTTCTTTCGACACCAATACTTAGCCGGTAAGATTCCTATCAGGATTAGGTATCAGGGGAAAACCACTTGTTCAAGAGCATTTATAAGGTTTCAATCAGCTGTTTTCGGAGCACTCACTAGTCATACTGCTCTGAAAAAATCGCAAAATCATGGACCCGGCCCTCATAGTCGTCTTCGACGAACTTAATAATCTTCTGCATAAGGCTCTCGCCGAATTTCCGGCTGTTTGATACCACTGCCACACCAATCTGCGCGAAGGCAAGGCTCTGATGCAGATCGACCTCCGCGGCACTAACCTTGTAGCGCCGGATCATCCGGTGCTTGAGGGAGTTCACCACATGCCGTTTTTCTTTGAGGCTGGTGGATTCAGGCAGCTCTATAATAAACTGCAGCATCGAGACTATCACAGTATCAGAACGGACCGGCGCCTAGGA